>JBKJIE010000013.1:0-3104 GCA_046598715.1 Acidimicrobiales bacterium
GCAACCCCGACACCGAGCTCACCTTCCGAAGCCCCCACGGACGCCAGCTCCACTCCAAACCCAAACCACTCCGCACTGACATCCGCCGACGCACCCTCGACCACACCGCCGACCCCCCACCCGCAGCCTGACGCGAGCGTCGCGCGGCGTCGGGACACCCCGTACGCCGCGCGGACCGATGCGAGCACGGTGCCGCAGATCACGGACGTTCGACAAACCACCGCACGCGGCGCACGTCGAACGGCTCCTTCTTGCCCTTGAGCACGACCTGCTCCGGCTCGCCGACCGGCGTCGGAAGGAACTTCGCGAGTCGAGCGGACAAGAGGACCTCGCCACCCGCCGCATGGCCCTGAAGGCGCGACGCGGTGTTGACGACATCGCCGACGGCGGTGAAGTCGTGCACGGCGGTGTCTCCGATGTTGCCGATGAACGCCTCGCCGAAGTCGAGGCCGATGCCGATCTCGAAGTCGGGCGTCCCCGCTGCGCCGTAGCCGACGCGCTCGAGGAGCGCACGAGCGTGCTCGAGCATCACGTGGGCGATGTGCCGTCGGCCGTCGTCATCGATCGCGACTGCGGGCGCCATCAGGAGCGGGACATACAGCGCCATGACCTCGTCACCGATCAGCTTGTCGATCAGCGCCTCCGGGAAACAACACCTTCTCGGCGTGGGCGTAGAAGCGTCGCAGCTCCCGGCTCACCTCGGCTGGGGTGCGCGACTCAGAGGCGGAGGTGAACCCCCGAAGGTCGGCGAACAGCACGCCGATCTCCAGCGTCATGCCCCCGGGCGGCGCGAGCTCGACGCACATCGAGCAGATGTTCGGGTTCTTGCGCGACGGGCGATAGCCGAGCGGCCGCACGAGTCGGCCGCCAACGCCGGCGAAGGGCGCCCCGCAGTAACCACAGCGAGGCGTGCTGGGCAGGCTGCGCAGAACTCGCTGGAACGCCCGGTTGCTGGGTTGCGACACGAACCTCCAATACGACTCCCAGTCAGCCGGAGTGAGCGGTTCGTCGGGGTGCTTGCGGGCCTCCTTCAACAGCCCCTTCAGCGCATGGCGCTGCACGAGGGACGGACGCCCCAGCGACCCGATGGGTTCGTCGCTCGAGATCTCCTCCCCGTCCACCTGCCCAGACTGCCCGCTTTCGAGCGCTCATGCGTGCCAGAGCGGCCGCTTGGTAGGGCGCTACGCCTTCAGGTCGAAGCGGTAGACGTTGGTCTCTCGCGGTTGGAAGCCGACCTTGCGGTAGAGGTGGTTGGCCGCCTCGCGGCTGGGGCGGCTCGTGAGGTCGACCGTGACGCAGCCCAAGTGCCGAGCGTGGTCGAGCATCGCTTCGGTGAGCAGCCGGCCGATGCCCTGGCCGCTGCACGCTTCGTCGACGATGACGTCTTCGATCCAGGCCCGCTGACCGGTGGGGATGGGGAACACAGCCAACGTCGCCACGCCCACGATCGCGCCGTCGTCACCTCGGGCGACGAACTGCGTGATCGCTTCGTGGGTCAGCATCGCCCGCACGGCCTCGAGCGGCGGCGGTGGGTTCGAGCGCGACAGCTGCGGGACGAGCCCGACGAGGGCGGCCGTCAGCTCCTCGGCGTCGTCGGGTCCGGCATGGGTGATGGTGACAGCCACGGGGGCCGACGGTAGTTGGCGAGCCGATCAGGTCGGGTCAGGGACCGGTTCGGGCGGGGGCGGACCGACGTAGCGAGCCGACGGACGGATGATCCGGTTGTCGGCGGCCTGTTCGAGGATGTTGGCGCACCAGCCGATCACGCGGCTCGACGCGAACGTGGGCGTGAACAGCTCACGAGGCAGGCCGCAGTGGTCCATCACGACCCCGGCGTAGAACTCGACGTTGGCGTAGAGGTCGCGGCCGGGCTTCAGCTCGGCGAGCACCTCCACCACGGTGCGCTCCACCGACTTGGCGAAGTCGATCTTCTCGGCCCCGATGCGCTCGGCCACGCCACGCAGGAAGGCGGAGCGGGGATCGTCGGTCTTGTAGACGCGGTGACCGAACCCCATGATCTTCTCGCCCTTGGTGACCGCGTCGATCAGGTAGGGACGGGCGTTGTCGGCGGTGCCGATGGCGTCGAGCAGGTCGAGCGCTCGTGAGGGCGCTCCACCGTGGAGCGGGCCCGACAGCGCGCCCATGGCCCCCACGACTGCAGCCGCCACGTCGGCCCCCGAGGAGCAGATCACCCGCGCCGTGAACGTGGAGGCGTTGAACCCGTGGTCGATCGTGGTCGTCTGGTACTGCTCCACAGCGCGGCCCTTGGCGGTGTCGAACTCCTCCCCGGTGAGCATCCACAGGTAGTTCGCTCCGTAGCCCAGGTCGTCGCGCGGCTCGATGGGCTCCTGACCCGATTGCAGTCGGTGGATGGCCATGATGAGCGTGGGCATGACGGCGCACATCTGGAGCGCGTTGCGGCGGCGCTCGGCGTGGTCGATGTCGAGGGTGGGGCGGTATCCCTCTGAGGCGCCGACCATCGACATGGCGGATCGCACGGCCTCCATGACGGTCTTGCTCGACGCGGCAAGGGCCGGCAGCAGGTCGACGATCGCGTCGGGAACCCGCCGGAGCGGGCTGATCTCCGCCGCGAAGGCGTCGCGCTCGGCGCGACTGGGGAGGTGGCCCTCGAAGAGGAGGAACCACACCTCCTCGAGCGAGAGCTTGTCGGCCAGCTCCACGGCGTTGTACTGGCGGTAGTGGTAGAAGCCCTCGAGGCCGCGCACATCGCCGACCGACGTCTCGGCCACGATCACGCCCTCGAGCCCGGGCGGCGCCTCGATGGTGGACGGGTGCACCACCGGCTGGACCTGCGCGAACTCCATGAGCGACCGGAGCGACACGACGCCGACGAGCTTGCCGTCGTCCACCACGGGCAGGTGGCGGTAGCGGTGCTCGTTGAGCGTGACGAACGCCTCCTGCACCGAGAGATCGGGGGCGGCGCAGTCGACCGGCTGCGTCATCCACTCGCTGACCTTCGTGTCGAGGGGCGACGCGCCGGTGGCGTTGAAGCGGACGAGGTCGCGCTCGGTGAGGATGCCGATGGGCCGCTCGCCGTCGACGACGATGGCCGAGCCCTTCTTGCGCTCCTCCATGCGGGCCGA
>JBKJIE010000108.1:0-16677 GCA_046598715.1 Acidimicrobiales bacterium
CGAAGTTCGACTGGTGGGACACGACGGGCAGCAGATCGGCATCAAGCCGCTGCCCGAAGCCCTTGCCATCGCCCGGGAGCTCGATCTCGATCTCGTCGAGGTCGCCGCCCAGGCGAACCCGCCCGTGTGTCGTGTCATGGACTACGGCAAGTACAAGTACGAGGCGGCTCAGAAGGCCAAGGAGTCCCGCCGCAAGACCACCAACGTCGTCATCAAGGAGATGAAGTACCGCCCGAAGATCGGCGGAGGCGACTTCGACACCAAGACCCGCAAGGTGGAGCACTTCCTCAGCGAGGGCCACAAGGTGAAGGTCACGCTGACCTTCCGTGGTCGAGAGGTGTACCACCCCGAGCTCGGCAAGAAGATCCTCGACCAGGTCGAGCAAGCGGTGAAGGACGTCGGTCGGGTGGAGATCTTCCCCCGGATCGACGGACGCAACATGACGATGGTGCTCGCTCCCGACAAGCGGGCGCAGGCCGCAGCACAGAAGGCAGCCGCAGCAGCAGCGGCGGAGGCCGAGGGTCCGTCCCTCGAGTCACCGACGCAAGAGCCCAGGCCTGTCGAGACAACCCCGATCGACGACATCACCACCACGAGCGACGACGAGACCTCTGTCGAGGCCCCGATCAAGGCTGCGGAGACTGAACCGGCACCCGCCGAAGACGTCGCCGACGCCTGAGTCGTCGCTCACGGAACCGGAGAGACCCTCAGATGCCCAAGATGAAGACCCACCGAGGCGCGGCGAAGCGCTTCAAGATCACCGGCACCGGCAAGCTCCGGCGCCTGCAGGTCAACAACAACCACATCCTGGAGAAGAAGGCGCCCAAGCGGAAGCGCCGGCTCGCAGGTGAGACGAGCGTCGCCCCCGGTGACGCCGCCCGCATCAAGCGGATGCTCGGCCGCTAGGCCCGACCAAGGAGGAACGAAGACATGGCACGGGTCAAGCGCGCCGTACATTCCAAGAAGAAGCGCAGGGTCATCCTCGAGCGCGCCCAGGGCTACTACGGCAACCGGAGCAGGTGGTTCAAGTCTGGGAACGAAGCCGTCATGCACGCTGGGAACTACGCGTTCCGCGATCGGCGGGCACGCAAGGGCGACTTCCGGTCGCTCTGGATCCAGCGGATCAACGCAGCCTGCCGGGAGAACGGCACCAGCTACAGCCGGTTCATCGCCGGCCTCCGGGTCGCCGAGATCGAGGTCGACCGCAAGGTCCTCGCCGATCTCGCCGTGCGCGAGCCGGCAGCGTTCACCTCGTTGGTACAGGCCGCCACCGACGCCCTGGCCAAGGAGACCGCCTGAGCACTGCTCGAGGCCCGATCGGGCCTCGTCATCCAAGCGTGCAGCGGCTGCGGCGCCTCTCGGGGCGCCGCGCTGCGCGTCTGGAGCAGAACGCCTTCGTGATCGAGGGCCCCACGCTCCTGCACGAGGCCGTCGATGCCGGGCTGGTGGTCACCGAGATCTTCGCCACACCGGAGCACATCGATGAGCTCGTTGCAGCCGCAGCGGCGGCGGGTGCGGTGGTGAGGGAGGTGGCCGCCGATGTGCTGGCCCGCGCCCTCGACACCGTCACCCCGCAAGGCGTCGCCGCCATCGCGGAGCGACCTGACGTCGAGATCGAAGTGGCGGTGGCGGCAGCCCGATCGGGGCCGCTGGCCCTGGTCCTCGTCGACGTGAACGACCCGGGCAACGCCGGCACGCTGGTGCGGGCCGCCGAGGCGGCCGGTGCGGCGGCGGTACTGTTCTGCGGGGCCTCAGTGGATCCGTGGAACCCGAAGTGCGTACGAGCGTCGGCCGGGGCCTTGTTCCACGTCCCGGTGGCGAGCGGAGGAGAGCCTGTGGCCGTGCTGGAGCGTCTGGGGCAAGCGGGGGTGCTAAGGGCGGCCACCGTGGTGCGCGACGGAAGGCCCTACGACGCGGCAGACCTCACGGGTCCCGTGGCCTTCGTGCTCGGCAGCGAAGGGCACGGTCTGCCGTCGTCTGTCCTCGCTGTGGTCGACCTCCGGCTGACCATCCCGATGGCCGGTCGCTCCGAGTCGCTCAACGTCGCCATGGCCGGTTCGGTGCTGTGCTTCGAGACCCTTCGCCAGCGGCGGTCAAGCGCACGGTGACCCTCCTCGACCTGGATGCCCTGCCCGACGCGGTGCTCGTGCTCGATGCGTCCCTCGACCTCGTAGCCCTCAACGCGTGCGCACTCGAGGTGCTCGGTGCGGATGCTGTGGCCTTCATCGGCGAGTCGGTCGGGGCCGCCTTCGAGGTTCGCAGCGGGGGCGGAGCCCCGGCCCTGCGCGACTCGCTGCCATCCACCGAGGGGCAGGTCGATCTCGTGTTCCGACGGGCCGACGGCACCGATGTCCCCGTGACGGCCACGATCCGTTCGGCCGACGGCACCACGGTCCTCGCGCTGCGGCCGTCGGGGGAGCGCAGTGGCATCGCCATCATCTCCACGGTGTCCCACGAGCTGCGTAGCCCGCTCACCTCGGTGAAGGGCTACACGTCGCTGATGCTCTCGCGGTGGGACCGACTCAAGGACGAGCAGAAGCGCTCGATGCTCGAGCAGGTCCACCACGACGCCGACCGGGTGACGCGCCTCGTCACCGAGCTGCTCGACATCTCCCGGCTGGAGACGGGGCGTCTGGTTCTGCGCCGTCAGATGGTGGATCTCCCTGAGCTGGCCTCCTCGGTGGTCGAGAAGGTGGGGATGGCCATCCCCGAGCTCGAGTGCAAGGTCTCCTTCGCCGATGACGTGCCATCCGTCTACGCCGACCCCGACAAGGTCGAGCAGGTGCTCACCAACCTCGTGGAGAACGCCGCGAAGTACGGCAGTGCCAAGGGCATGACCGTGTCTGGCGCGCTCGAGGGTGGATCGGTGGTCGTGGCCGTGAGCGACACCGGCGAGGGCATTCCGGCCGCCGACCTCCCGCAGGTCTTCACGAAGTTCTTCCGACGCGACCACGGCCGCCCCACCGGTACGGGCCTCGGGCTCTGGATCAGCCAGGGACTGGTGGAGGCCCATGGTGGCGACCTCATCGCCGAGTCCGTGGTGGGCGAGGGCAGCACGTTCCGGTTCACGCTGCCCACCGACGCGTTCGCCCGTGAGCATCCGGATCTGGAACCGATTGGCGACGGCCCGGCCTGACCGGGGAGCATCCCTCTCACCATGCTCGACGACATCGCTGCCATCGAGGCCGACGCCGCCCCGCGCATCGCTGCCGTGGCCACGCTCGACGAGCTCCGCACGCTTGAGCAGGAGCTGCTCGGCAAGAAGTCGGTGCTGTCCTCGTTCAAGGCCAAGCTCGGTGGTCTCGACGATGCCGGTCGGCGCGAGGTCGGCGGCGCCATCAATCGAGTGCGTGACGCATTCGAGATCGTGCTGGCGTCCAAGCGCAGCGAGCTGGAGGGTGCTGAGCGCCGCGCTCGCCTGCACGCCGAGCGGCTCGACCTCACCGAGGTCCCCCCGGCATCGGGAGCCGGCCACCTCCACCTGGTGACGCAGTCGATGGAGCGGCTCGAAGACGTGTTCGTGGGCATGGGCTTCACCGTGGCCGAGGGCCCTGAGGTGGAGACCGACTGGCACAACTTCGGTGCCCTCAACTTCCCGCCCGACCACCCCGCCCGCGACATGTACGACACGCTCTACGTGGAGATGGGTGAGCCAGGCTCCACCGTGCTGCGCACCCACACCTCCCCGGTGCAGGTGCGGGTCATGACCGGGCAGGAGCCGCCCTTCTACATGGTGATGCCCGGCCGAGTGTTCCGACAGGACACTCCCGACGCCACCCACATGCCGGTGTTCCACCAGATCGAGGGGCTCGTCATCGACCGCGACATCACCTTCGCGGACCTCGCCGGCACCCTCGACACGTTCACGAAGGCCTTCTTCGGCGGCGACTTCACCTCCCGGCTCCGTCCCTCGTACTTCCCGTTCACCGAGCCGTCCGCCGAGTACGACATCCAGCGCCCCGACGGCTCCTGGCTCGAGCTCGGCGGGTGCGGGATGGTGCACCCGAACGTGCTGGTCAGCTGCGGCATCGATCCCGAGGAGTGGCAAGGGTTCGCCTTCGGGTTCGGCCTCGACCGCCTCGGTGCCAGCGCGCACGGTGTGCACGACCTCCGCGACCTGTTCACCAACGACATCCGCTTCCTCTCCCAGTTCTAGGAACCACGTCCGATGAAGGTCCTCCTCTCCTGGTTGCGCGACTTCGCCCCGTTCGAGGGAGACCCCATCGCGCTCGGGGAGGAGATGAGCGATCTCGGCATGGCCGTGGAGCAGCTCGATCGCATCGGCGAGGGGCTCGACGGCATCGTGGTGGCGCGTGTCCTCGAGACCCGGCCGGTGGAGGGCGCCAACAAGATCCACATGGTCGTGGTCGACGCCGGCGATGGTGAACCCCTCGAGGTCGGCTGCGGTGCCTTCAACATGACCGCCGGGGATCTGGTGCCCCTGGCCACGATCGGCACCGTGATGCCGAACGGGATGGAGATCGGTCGCCGCAAGATGGCCGGCGTCTGGTCGAACGGCATGCTCTGCTCGTCCCGGGAGCTCGGCCTCGGGGACGACCACGGCGGGATCTTCATCCTGCCCTCGCACCTCGATCCCGGTACCCCCTTCACCGAGGCGATGGGCATCGAGCGCGACGTCCTCTACGACCTGGAGATCAACCCCAACCGCCCCGATGCGATGTCGGTCGCCGGCGTCGCACGCGATCTCGCCGCTCGGCTACGGCTCCCCTTCAGCATCCCCGAACCGTCACCGGCATCGGCGGCCGCAGAGCTCATCACCAAGGTGTCGGTGAAGATCCTCGATGCCGACCGCTGCGGTCGCTTCGAGGCACGGGTGCTCCGTGGCATCACGGTCGGCCCAGGCGACCCGCGGCTCGCCACCCGACTGGCACTGATGGGCATGCGGTCGATCAGCAACGTCGTCGACGTGTCCAACTACGTCATGCTCGAGCTCGGCCAGCCCAACCACCCGTACGACCTCGCCAAGGTGGACGGTCCGGGCTTCCGGGTGCGCGTGGCGCGCGACGGCGAGCGGCTCACCACGCTCGACGACATCGAGCGCACGCTCACGCCCGAGGACCTGCTCATCTGCGATGGCGCCGACGGGCCCATCGGCCTGGCCGGGATCATGGGCGGGGCCACCAGTGAGATCGACGACGCCACCACCGATGTGCTGCTGGAGATGGCCTGGTTCCACCCGATCGGCATCGTCAAGAGCTCTCGGCGTCACAAGCTGCGCTCCGAGGCGTCGGCTCGCTTCGAGAAGGGGACCGATCCGGAGATCATCGATCTGGCCATGCGACGCTTCGCCGACCTGCTGGGCGCCCCCCTCGAGGAGGGCTCGTCAGTGGCAACCGGAACCCTGCCCGAACGACCGCCGGTTCGCGTCCGCACCGCTCGTGTGGCTCGCCTGCTGGGCACCGACCTCGGCACCGAGCGCATCGCCGAGGTCCTGGAGCCCATCGGCTTCGCGACTGCGTCTGTCGGCGATGACCTCGACGTGACCATCCCGTCGTGGCGCTACGACTCCGCCACCGAGATCGACGTCATCGAGGAGATCGCTCGGCACCACGGCTACACCGCACTCGGCCGCACGCTGCCTCGGGCCGCCACCACCGGGTCGCTCACCACCCGGCAGCTCGAGCGCCGCCGCCTGCGGGCGACGCTGGCCGGGCGCGGGCTCTCCGAGGCCATGCCGATGCCGTTCCTCGCCCCGGGCGAGCTCGCTCGGTGCGGGCTGCCCGACGCGGGGATCACGATCGCCAACCCGCTGGTGGCCGAGCAGTCTGTGCTCCGCACCTCGCTGCTGCCAGGCCTCGTCGGGGCCGTCGCCTACAACTGGTCGCACCGCAACCATGGGGTGCGGCTCTTCGAGATCGGCCACACGTTCAACCGGCCGGTCGAGTCGGATGCCGACCTGCCCGACGAGCGCGAGGTCCTCGGGGCGGTTCTGGCCGGGCTCGATGCCACTGAGGCCGTGCTGCTCTGGCGGGTGGTCGCCGAGGTGCTCGGCTTCGACTCGGTGGCCGTGGAGAACGCCGCCCTGCCCGGTCTGCACCCCACCCGGGGTGCCCGGCTGCTGCTGGGTGACCTCGACGTCGGCTGCGTCGGCGAGATCGATCCTGGCGTGCTCGACGCTCACGACATCGGCGAGCGGGTCGCCTACCTCGAGGTCGACCTCACCACGCTGCTCGACCAGCCGCGCGGCGAGCGCTCGTACCGCCCCTTCAGCCTCTACCCGAGCAGCGACATCGACCTCGCCTTCGAGGTGGCCGATGACGTGCCCGCCGCCGCGGTGGAGGACGCCATCCGCAGTGCGGGCGGCCATCTGCTCTGGTCCGTGCGCCTCTTCGACGTGTTCCGAGGCGGCAGCCTCGCGGAGGGACGTCGGAGCCTCGCCTACACGTTGCGGCTCCAGGCACCCGATCGCACGCTCACTGAGGCCGACGTCGCCCAGGTCCGCACCACCATCATCGACGCCGTCCACAGCGCCCTGCCCGCCACGTTGCGCGGCTGAGGGTGCACCGCTGTCACGAGATCCGCGTCATGGGCCCCGGAGCCGCGACACGGCTTGGGTTGCCGCGGCCTCATGTCGGGTAGGCGGTGCTCGTGACGACCTCCTCCACCAGCGCGCCTCTGCTCGGGGCGGTCCTGGCTGACCGGTACGAGCTCGTGCGCCTGATCGCGCGCGGGGGGATGGGCGATGTCTACGAGGCCCAGGATCGGCTGCTGCGTCGTCAGGTGGCGGTGAAGGTCTACCGGGCCGACGCGCTCGCCGATCGGAGTCGGTTCGATGCCGAGGTCCACACTCTCGCCGCCCTGAACCACCCGGGTCTCGTCCAGGTGTTCGACGCCGGCGAGCACGATGGCGACGGCTACGTCGTCCTGGAGCTCGTCGATGGGCCGACCCTGCGGTCCGTGCTCGCCGAGCACGAGACGCTGTCGTCGACCGAGGTCGCGGCGCTCGGCGAGGCGGTCGCAGCCGCGCTGGCCTACGTGCACGGCGCGGGTGTGGTGCACCGCGACGTCACCCCGTCGAACATCCTGTGCGGCTCTGACGGTCGCCCCCGGCTGGCCGACTTCGGCATTGCCCGTCTCCTCGACACGTCGCGGATCACTGCGGTGGCCACCACGATCGGCACCGCCGCCTACATGGCGCCCGAGCAAGTGGAAGGCCGCGACGTCACTCCTGCCGCCGACGTCTACGCGCTGGGTCTCGTCCTCATCGAGGCATTGACGGGTCGAGCCGCGTTCGCAGGCGTCGGACACGAGGTGGCATTGGCTCGCCTGGCGCGCGACCCCGATGTCGAGACCGATGTGCCCACCGAGTGGCACGCACTCCTGGCCGCGATGACAGCGCGCGACCCGGGGAGCCGGCCGACGGCTGCAGCCGTCAGCACGGACCTCGCCGACCTGGCGGGGGGTGTTGCCGCGAGTGTGCTCACCGACCCCACCGATGCTCCCACTGCCCCCGTGGCCGTCATCGCAGCGGCCGCGGCCACCGGCGCGGTCGGGGCTGAGGCCGCCGCCGACAGCGCGGCGCTGACCCAGGCGATGGCCCTCGGCGGTGGCACCACCGTGATGCCGGCCGCGCTGCAACCAGAGCCTGAGGTCGCCCCGCTCGCCGCGTCTGCCGCGGTTGGCGCCGCCGGAACGGGTGGTGCCGCGCGCGCGTGGCCGCGTCGACGGCTGTGGGTGACCCTGGCGATCTTCGCCGTGGTACTGCTCGCGGCGCTGATGTCAGGCAACGACATCGGCGTCAAGGCTCCGACCCCCACCACCCAGCCTGTCGTCGTGACGGCTCCCACAACGCTTCCGACGACCACCGCTCCACCTACGACGTCACCGCCCAGGCCCGCCAAGGGGAAGGGGCACGACAAGGGCGACTGAGGGGCCCGGCGCCGATCGGAAGCGATCAGTCGCCAGGCGTCTCGTTGAGACCGCCGTCTCCCATGGAGCGGTAGAGGTCGTAGATCTCCTTGCACGTGCCGCACATGGGGAGCTTCTTCGGGTCCTGCTGGGGCACGAAGCGCTCGCCGCACAGCGCCTCTACCGGGTAGCCGTAGATCCGTGCCTCGGTGACCTTGGCCACGGCCGACTGGCCGGGATCGACCTTCACGATGTGAGCGACCTTGGGCGATCCGGTCTCGGTGCGCTCGTCGGTACGCCGATCGAGATCGGGATCCATCGTGGTGATCGAGGGGTGGGGGAGCGTCATCGATGCTGACGCTACCGAGCGCGGCGCCGGCGGTGAACTTGCATGATCATGCAGAATCGTGAATGATCCTCCGGATGGCACGGATCGGGATCATCGGCGCGTCGGGGTTCACGGGAGCGGAGCTCCTACGCCTCGCCGCGCAGCATCCCGACCTCGACGTGGCGTTCGCCACCGGCGACACGCAGGCGGGCACGAAGGTGGCCGATCTCTACCCGAGCCTGGCGGCCGCCTACCCCGATCTTGTGTTCAGCACCTATGACGTCGACGCTGCCGCTGGTCTCGATCTGGTCTTCCTCGGCCTGCCGCACGGTGCCAGCCAGGCCATCGTGCCCGAGCTCATCGGCAAGGTCGGCCACGTCGTGGACCTGGCAGCCGACTTCCGGCTCAAGGACGCCGCGTTGTACCCCCAGTGGTATGGCGAGGCGCACACCGCGCCCGAGCTGCTGACCGAGTTCGCCTATGGCCTGCCTGAGCTGTTCCGCGACGAGATCCTGGCCGCCACGCACGTCGCCGTGCCGGGCTGCTACCCCACGGCCGCCTCACTGGCCCTGGTGCCGCTGGTCCGGACCGGTGCCATCGAGCCCTCGGGGATCATCGTCGACGCCGCCAGCGGCGTGTCGGGTGCGGGCCGGCCGCCCAAGCCCACCACCACCTTCTGCGCGGTCGACGAGGACTTCACGGCCTATGGGTTGCTCGACCACCGTCACACGCCCGAGATCGAGCAGGTCACCGGTGCGTCGGTGCTCTTCACGCCGCACCTCGCGCCGATGAGCCGGGGCATCCTGGCCACCTGCTACGCGCGGCCGACAGGTACCACGAGCACGGAGGCGGTCCTGGAGATCCTGCGCACCGCATACGCGGGCGAGCCCTTCATCGTGGTGACCGACGGCTCGCCATCCACGAAGGCCACCCTCGGATCGAACTGCGCCCACCTGACGGCGCGGTTCGACGAGCGCACCGGCTGGGTGATGGCCATCGCCGCCATCGACAACATCACCAAGGGCGCCTCGGGACAGGCCGTGCAGTGCGCCAACCTGCTCCTCAGCCTCCCCGAGGCCACCGGCCTCCCGATCGTGGGGATGTATCCGTGAGCGAGCGAACCATCAACACAGTGCTCTGCCCGGCACGCAGTGCCGATCGCTCACTGTGTGCATCCCGAAGGGTGCACCAGTGAGCGTCACCGCAGCCAAGGGCTTCACCGCCAACGGCGTGGCCTCTGGGATCAAGGCGAGCGGCGATCCCGACCTCAGCCTGGTCGCCACCACCGACGGCCGACCGGTGGCCGCGGCGGCGGTGTTCACCCAGAACAAGATGACAGCCGCGCCGGTCGTCACCACCAACGCCCACCTCACCCTCACCGGCGGGCGCGCCGCAGCGGTGGTCCTGAACAGCGGCTGCGCCAACGCCGCCACCGGCCAGCAGGGCATGGCCGACGCGCACCGGATGACCGAGCTCGTCGCAGCTGAGCTCGGCGGCGACGCCAACGAGGTGCTCGTCTGCTCCACCGGGCTGATCGGTTACACGCTGCCAATGGATGCCATCGAGGCCGGCGTCGGGGCGCTCGTGGCCGGACGGGCCGCCACGCCGGAGGCAGGCGCCGCCGCCGCGCAGGCGATCTGCACCACCGACACCCACCGCAAGGAGGCGGTCTCGCAGCGTTCCGGGTTCGTGGTGGGCGGCATGGCCAAGGGCGCGGCGATGCTGGCCCCCAACATGGCCACCATGCTCGCGGTGCTCACCACCGATGCCGAGGTCGAGCCCGAGGAGCTCACGGAGATGCTCCGGGCCGCCGTCGACACGAGCTTCAACATCATGTCGACCGATGGATGCACGTCCACCAACGACACGGTCATCATCCTCGCCTCCGGCGCCGCTGGTCCACCCGCCGCCCCGAGCGACCTGGCCGACGCCATCGCCGAGGTGTGCTTCGAGCTGGCCAGTCAGATGGTGGGCGACGCCGAGGGCCACACCAAGGTCGTGCGGGTGACCGTCTCCGGCGCCCTGAGCGACGACGACGCCAAGGCCGGCGCCCGCAAGATCGCCGAGAGCCAGCTCGTGAAGTGCTCCTGGTATGGCAAGGACCCCTATTGGGGTCGGCTCGCCAGCGAGCTCGGCAGCGCGGGCATCACCTTCGAGGGCGACAAGCTCAGCGTGCGCTACGGCGACCTCGTGGTGGCCGAACATGGCATCACCGCCGCCGTGGATGCGGATGCGCTGCGGGCGTACATGGCCGGCGACGTGCTCGACGTCACCTGCCACCTCGGCCTCGGTGACGGAAACGCCCTGATCCTCACCAACGACCTCACACACGCCTACATCGACGAGAACATGGGCACATCGTGACCGCACCCACCACCAGTCGGGCAGCAGCCACCGAGCGCGCCGCGATGCTCGTCGAGGCGCTGCCCTACATCCAGCGCTTCCACGGCCGCGTCATCGTGGTCAAGTTCGGCGGCAACGCCATGGTCGACCCCGCCCTCGCCGTGTCCTTCGCGGAGGACATCGTGCTCATGCACTCCGTGGGGCTGCGTCCCGTCGTGGTCCATGGCGGTGGTCCGCAGATCAGCGCGCTGATGGAGCGGCTCGGCAAGGTGCCCGAGTTCCGCGACGGCCAGCGCGTCACGGACGCCGAGACCGTCGACATCGCCCGCATGGTGCTCGTCGGCAAGGTGAACCGTGAGATCGTCAGCTCGATCAACGTGCACGGCCCGCTGGCCGTCGGGGTGAGTGGCGAGGACGCAGGGCTTATCCTCGCCAGCGCTCGTCATCCCGACCTCGGTTTCGTCGGCGACGTCCACGCCGTGAACCCCACCATCCTCCAGCGGCTCCTCGCTGAGGACCTCATCCCTGTCGTGTCCACCATCGGTGCCGACGCCACTGGGCAGGCCTACAACATCAATGCCGACACGGTCGCTGGCGCACTCGCCGAGAGCCTCGACGCCGAGAAGGTCATCTACCTGACCGACGTGGAGGGGCTCCTCGCCGATGTGGGCGACCCGACGAGCCTCATCAGCCGCATCGGTTCTGCGGCACTGCAGCGCTTGGTCGATGACGGAACCCTCACCGGCGGCATGATCCCGAAGATCACTGCCTGCCTGCACGCGGTCGGCCATGGCGTGGGCTCGGCTCACCTGCTTGACGGACGGCTCCCGCACGTCGTGCTGCTCGAGCTGTTCAGCGATGCCGGTGTCGGCACCATGATCACCGCGGAGGCGAGCACATGACCGGATCCCTGATGCCCACGTACCCGCCCACCACCCTCACCCTCGTGCGCGGCGAGGGGTCGTGGCTCTGGGACGATGCCGGCAACAAGTACCTCGACCTGCTCTCCGGCCTGGCCGTCACCAGCCTCGGGCACAGTCATCCTGCCGTTGCGGCGGCGCTGTACGAGCAGGCCCAGACGTTGCTGCACGTGTCGAACCTGTTCGGCACCATCGTCGGACCTGAGGTGGCCAGCACACTCGACCGGCTCCTCGGGGTCGGTCAACCGGGCTGGCCCGAGACGGGCACCCGCGGCCAGGTGTTCTTCGCCAACTCGGGTGCCGAGGCCAACGAGTGCGCGCTCAAGCTGGCCCGGCGGTTCGGTGGGCGGGGCCGCCACGTGGTGGTGAGCGCGTTCGGGTCGTTCCACGGCCGCACGCTCGCCACGCTGCACGCCACGGGTCAGCCCGCCAAGCACGAGGTGTTCCAACCGCTCCCCGAGGGGTTCCGGCATGTGGCGTGGTGCGACCTCGACGAGCTCGAGGCGTCGCTCGATCCCTCGGTCGCGGCCATCCTGCTCGAACCGGTCCAGGGTGAGGGTGGGGTCAACCCGGCCACGGCCGAGTACTTCCAAGGCGTGCGCCGCATCTGCGACGAGCGAGGCATCCTGTTCATGGTCGACGAGGTGCAGACCGGCCTCGGTCGCTGCGGCTCGTGGTTCGCCCACCAGCGGCTCGGCGTCGTGCCCGACGTCGTCACCATGGCCAAGGCGCTCGGCAACGGCGTGCCCATCGGTGCCTGCTGGGCCAAGACCGAGGTGGCCGCCGCCTTCGAGCCGGGCGATCACGCCACCACCTATGGCGGACAGCCACTGGCCACAGCCGCCGCCCGTGCGGTGCTCGCTGAGATGGAGGCCCAGGACGTGCCTGCCCGGGCCGTGCGCGCCGGGCAACGGCTCACTGAAGGCGCCCTCGCCCTCGATGGTGTGGTCGCCGTGCGGGGGCTCGGCCTGCTGCTGGCCATCGAGCTCGACGGGCACGACGCGAAGACGGTGGCTGCTCGACTCCTCGAGCTCGGCGCCATCGTGAACGCCGTCACCCCCACGGCCCTGCGTCTCGCGCCGTCGCTGCTCATCAGCGACGATGAGGTCGATCTCGCCCTTGACCTGCTGGCCAAGGCACTGGCATGACCACCCGTCACGTCCTCGAGATCGACGACCTCACCTCTGCGGAGATCGGCGAGGTGCTCGCCCTCGCCACCGACCCCGATCGGCCCCAGCTGCTCGCGGGGCGATCGGTGGGCCTCTACTTCGAGAAGCAGTCGCTGCGCACCCGCCACTCGTGCGAGGTGGCCGTCGTGCAGCTCGGCGGCCACCCGCTCACGTTCCGCACCGAGGAGGTGGGGAGCGCCGACCGCGAGCCGCTCACCGACATCGCCCGGGTCCTGAGCGGCTACCACGCCGCGCTCGGAGGCCGCGTGTACGACCACGCGGTGCTCGAGGCACTGGCCTCCGCTTCGACCATCCCCGTGATCAACCTGCTCTCCGACACCGCTCACCCGTGCCAGGCCCTGGCCGACCTCCTCACCATGCAGCAGCAGTGGCGCGAGCTGGCCGGCCGCACCGTGTGCTGGATCGGCGACTACAACAACGTGGCCCGCAGCCTCAGCCTCGGCGCCGCCCGCACGGGCATGGCGATGCGGATCGCCAGCCCCCCGGGCTACGGCCCCACGGACGTCGACGTCGAGCGGCTCCTCGCCGCGGGCCTGTCCGAAGCGCCGTTCATCACCACGCGCCCGGCCGAGGCGGCCAAGGGCGCCGATGCGGTGCACACCGACGTGTGGGCATCGATGGGGCACGAAGCCCAGGCCGAGGCCAGGCGACGCGCCTTCGAGGGCTTCACCGTCGACGACGAGGTGATGGCGGCCGCCTCCGTCGGTGCCGTCTTCATGCACTGCCTCCCCGCTCACCGCGGCGACGAGGTGACCGCCTCCGTCGTCGACGGACCCCAGAGTCGGGTGTTCCCTCAGGCCCACAACCGTCTGCACGCCTTCCGTGGCCTGCTCCGCTTCCTGCTCGACGGGGAGGGCTAGATGGCCCTCGCCAAGCCGCAGCGCCAGCATCGGATCGTCAAGCTCCTCGGCGAGCAGGCGGTGACCAGCCAGACCCACCTCGTGGAGCTCCTCGCCGCCGATGGTGTGCGGGCCACGCAAGCCACGGTGTCACGCGACCTCGAGGACCTCGGCGCCATCAAGGTGCGAGTGCCGGGTGGCGAGACCGTCTACGCCATCCCGGAGCTGCCCGCCGAGCAGCGCGCACCTGAAGACCATCTGCGCCGGGTGTTCGGCGACTGGGTCGTGGAGGTGGCCCACTCCGGCAACCTCGTGGTGCTGCGCACCCCACCCGGGTCGGCCCACGTGGTCGGCTCGGCCCTCGACCGCTCCGGCCTTCCGGAGGTGCTCGGCACCGTGGCGGGAGACGACACCCTGATCGTCGTCGTCACCGAAGGTGCCGGCGGCGCCAACGTCGCGAAGCAGCTCTCGGATCTCGCGGGTCTGTCTTGATGCCTGCTCCGGGTGTCGCTTCGCTCCTGCCTCCGCAGGTGCCTCTCGGCGACCGGCAAGCCGGATCGCCTCCGGCGTCGCTGATGCTCACCGCCGGCGGCGCGCACCGTCCCCTCTCGACCTCAAGGAAGTAGGAACCAGTCATGGCAAAGCGGGTTGTGCTCGCCTACAGCGGCGGCCTCGACACCTCCGTCGCAGTGCGATGGATGATCGACAACCTCGGTGTGGAGGTCATCGCCCTCGCCGTCGACGTGGGCCAGGCCGCCGAGGACTACGAGATCGTGAAGGAGCGCGCCCTCGCCGCCGGCGCCATCACGGCGGAGGTCGTCGATGCCAAGGAGGAGTACGCGGCCGAGTACTGCGCCCCGGCACTCGCCGCCAACGCGCTCTACGAGAACCGCTACCCGCTGGTGTCAGCCCTCTCCCGCCCCGTGATCGTGAAGCACCTCGTGGCCGCGGCCAAGGCGCATGGCGCCGACGCGGTCGCCCATGGATGTACGGGCAAGGGCAACGACCAGGTGCGCTTCGAGGTGTCCACCAGAGCCCTGGCGCCCCACCTCGAGGTGATCGCCCCGGTGCGGGGGTGGGGGATGACCCGCGAGGACAGCATCCACTACGCCTACGACCACAACATCCCGATCGTGGCGACGAAGGAGAAGGTGTACTCCATCGACGACAACATCTGGGGCCGGGCGATCGAGTGCGGCGAGATGGAAGACCCGTGGAACAGGCCACCCCCTGGCGTGTGGCTGCTCACCAAGCCCACCGCCACCGAGGAGCGCGACATCGTGATCGGCTTCGAGGCGGGCGTGCCCGTGAGCATCGACGGCGATGCCCTTACGCCGCTCGGCGTGATCCAGCGCCTCAACGACGTCGTGGGCTCCTATGGCTGGGGACGCATCGACATGGTGGAGAACCGCCGCGTCGGCATCAAGAGCCGCGAGACCTACGAGTGCCCGGCCAGCCTGGCGTTGATCCTCGCCCACCGCGACCTCGAGGGCATCTGCCTCGAGCGCGACGTGCAGCGTGAGAAGGCTCGCATCGAGCCGCGCTACGCGGAGCTCATCTACGACGGCCTGTGGTTCAGCCCGTTGAAGGCCGCATTCGACGCGTTCATCGCCGAGAGCCAGCGCTTCGTCACCGGTGAGGTGCGCCTGCACCTGTCACCAGGATCGTGCGAGGTCACGGGTCGCCGCAGCCCGCACAGCCTCTACGACTACGGCCTGGCCACGTACGAGGCCGAGGACAGCTTCCGGCACGAGGACTCGGCCGGGTTCGTGCGCCTCTGGGGCCTCTCCGTCGAGACCTGGGCCGCCACCCAGGGAAACCTGGACCAGTAGGGAGATGTCCACCCTCTGGCACGGTCGGTTCGCCGGCGGTCCTGCAGGCGAGCTGCTCGCCTACACGGTGAGCCTCCCGTTCGATCAGCGGCTCGCCCCCGATGACATCGCCGGCTCGCGCGCCCACGTGCGCGGCCTCGTGCGCGCCGGCGTCCTCACCGATGCTGAGTGCGACGCCGTCCTCAGCGCCCTGGATGCGGTGGAGGCGGAGCTGGTGGAGGGCGCGTTCACCTTTCTGCCGTCCGATGAGGACATCCACACCGCCGTCGAGCGCCGCGTCACCGAGCTGGCCGGCGACGCGGGTGCCAAGCTGCACACGGGTCGCTCCCGCAACGACCAGGTGGCCACCGACCTGCGGCTCTACACGAAGCGGGCGCTGCTCGAGGTGGCCGGCCGCGTGCTCGCGCTGCAGGAGGTGCTGCTGCAGCGAGCCGTCGATGCGGGGGAGACCTACCTGCCTGGCTACACGCACCTGCAGCGCGCGCAGCCCGTCTCGTTGGCCCATCACTTCCTCGCTCACGGGTGGGCGCTGGCGCGCGACGTCGATCGCCTGCTCGATGCTCGACGTCGGGCCGATGTGTCACCTCTCGGAGCGGGCGCGCTGGCGGGCTCGTCGATCCCGCTCGACCCCGACGGCGTCGCCGCCGATCTCGGCTTCGCGGCCCGCTTCGAGAACAGCCTCGACGCGGTGTCGGATCGTGACTTCGTGGCCGAGGGCCTGTTCGCCCTCACGCTGCTCGGCATCCACCTGTCGCGCATCGGTGAGGAGATCGTGCTCTGGACGAGCGAGGAGTTCGGCTTCGCCCGCCTCGCCGACGCCTACGCCACCGGCAGCTCGATGCTCCCGCAGAAGAAGAACCCTGACATCGCCGAGCTCGCCCGTGGCAAGGCCGGTCGCCTCATCGGCAACCTCACCGGCCTCCTCGCCACGCTCAAGGGCTTGCCCCTCGCGTACAACCGCGACCTCCAGGAGGACAAGGAGCCACTGTTCGACGCCGTCGACCAGGTGTCTCTCGCCCTCTCAGCGATCGCCGGGCTCTACGCCACGATGCAGGTCGACGCCGCTCGGATGCAGGCTGCCGCCGACTCGCCCTACGCGGCGGCCACCGACCTCGCCGAGCACCTCGTGATGGGCGGCACCCCCTTCCGCGCTGCCCACGCCATCGTTGGCGAGATCGTGCGTGAGTCGATCGAGCAAGGCACGCCGATGGCCGAGCTGGTGGGTGCGCACCCGGCGCTCGGCCCAGATGCGGTGGCGCTGCTGGCGCCGGGCGTGTCGGTCACCCGCCGCACCACACCAGGCGGCGCCGGCCCAGCTGCGGTCGCCGTGCAGATGGAGCGCTTCCGTGCGCAGCT
>JBKJIE010000001.1:0-3292 GCA_046598715.1 Acidimicrobiales bacterium
CGATGCTGCTGTCGACGCGAGCCACGATGTCGCCGATATCGTCCGCCAGCGCCGCGATCTGTTCATCAGATGGCTCGAGCTCGTTGCGGAACGCGATGGCTCGCAGGTAGCCGTCGACGCCGACCGGCGGCGGGGGCGCGCCTTCACGTACGAGCATGCAGACCATCGGGCGCAGCGCGTAGCTCGCCGCCTTGCGCCCGTTGCCGGACTGATCGCGCCAGGTCGCCGAGCGCCACGCACATGCCAACGTCCAGACCGTGTCCGCGGATGTAGGTGCGGCGGTGGTGACGAGCACTGGCTGGAAGTCGTCATCGAAGGTCCATCGCTGGCCGCGCTCTACCAGGCCCGCCTCAGCGTTCTCCAAGCGCTTGCGGAGCGCTTCGGCGCGAGCTCGGGCCCCGGTTCCGCGAAACGTTCGACGGCGCTCGAAGGGCGACGGCCGGCCCGAGGTGTAGAGCCGCCAGCGCAGCTCCCACGCGCCCCCAGCTACCCGCGTTGGGCCATAGACACCGACTCGGCGCACATCAGCCATGGCCCTCGATGATAGATCGACGCTGTGGCAGAGGTGTGGCAGAGATCAGGCTCTGCGAAGATCAGACCAGGTCAGAGAGTTATCGCAAGTTCTCCAAGAAGGACCTGCGCGACAAGTTCGCGGGCTACGAGCTGCCCACCGATTGAGCGCCGACGCCCGCTACGCCTCGGCGGCCACCTGGGTGAGCAGGGCGCGGGTGGCGGCGGCGTCGTCGGCGTTGGTGAAGAACTCGAGTGCTGCGAAGTCGGTGGCACCCGCGGCCGCGAACGCATCGAGGCCGGCTCGCACCTCGTCCTCGCTGCCGATGAGCGACACGTCGGCAGGTCCGCCGGCGCCCTCGGTGTCCATCACGCCTCGGTACGACGGCAGGTCGTTGTAGCCGGCCAGCACGCTGGCAACGATGCCACGCACGCCGTCGGGATCGCTCGTGACGCACACCGGCACGCTGGCGACGATCCGAGGCGCGGGACGCCCGGCCTCGGCGGCGGCCGCGTCGAGCGGGGGCTTGATCTGGTTGGCGATGGCCTTGGGTCCACTCAGCCAGAGGATGGCGCCATCGGTGCGCGACCCGGCCAGGTGGAGCATCCGTGGGCCCATGGCCGCGAGCATGACGCGGGGAGCGGGCGCCGGCCCGCCGCCGAGCGCGTCGACCCTGGCTGACCAGATGTTGCCCGTGAACGACACCTTCTTGTCGTGCAGCGCGGGCAGCAGCACGGACAGGAACTCGTCCATGTGCTTGGCGGGGGTGGTGAACGGGATGTTGAGCGTGCCCTCGACGCTGGACTTGTGGGCCAGTCCGATGCCGAGGACCAGTCGGTCGCCGATGGCCTCCTGCACCGTCAGAGCCTGCGCCGCCAGCATCATGGGATGCCTCGGCCAGGTGGGGATGACCGCAGTGCCGATCTCGATCGTGCTCGTGCGGATGCCCATGGTGGCGATGGCGGTGAGGGCGTCGGGCGCCCCGAGCTGGGCCAGCCAGTAGGAGCTGAACCCGGCGGCTTCGGCCTCCGCGGCGTGGTCGATGAGCTGCCCCAGTGGGGCGCCGATGGCGATGAGGCTGGAGCCGTTGATCCCGATGCGCATGGTTGCATCATGCACCCGCTCCGGCACCGTGCCCCAGTTGTGGCCCGGCGTCGGTGACCTCATAGCCTCCGCTCCGTGCGTTGGCGCTTCCTCCTGACCCCCAAGTGGATCGTCCGCCACGTGCTCGTCGTGGCGCTGGTGGTCTCGATGATCTGGCTGGCGTTCTGGCAGCTGCAACGGCTCGACGAGAAGCGCACCTACAAGGCTCTGGTCGAAGCGCGACAGGAGCAACCGGTGGCCGATGTCGAACAGGTCGTGCCGGCGCACGCCGCGGTCGACGCCCCCGCGGTCGAGGCATCGTTGTACCGCACGGTCCGCGCCTCCGGCACCTACGCCAGCCGCGACACCGTGGTGGTCGAGAACCGCACCTTGAACGGAACGTCGGGCGCCTGGGTGCTCACGCCGCTGCGTCTCGCCGACGGCACCGCCGTCGTGGTCAACCGTGGCTTCGTGCGCTTCGACCGCACCGGCAAGATCGCCGCGCCTGAGCCACCCACCGGGACCGTGACCGTGCGCGGGCTGGTGTTCCCGAGCCAGCGGCGAGGGAGCTTCGGGCCTACCGACCCCGCCAAGGGGCGCCTCGACGCGCTCGCTCGTGTCGACCTCACCCGGTACGCCGCGCAGCTCGACTATCCCGTCCTCCCTGCCTATGTGCAGCTGGTCACGAGTAGCCCGGCCGAGCCCGGCCCCGCGCCCGGCTCTCCGAAGCTGATCGCGCTCGGCCCGCCGGCACCAGACGAGGGGCCCCACCTCTCCTACGCCGTCCAGTGGTTCATCTTCACCACCATCGCCAGCGGCGGCTATGTGCTGCTGCTGCGCCGAGTGGCGCGCGATCAGGCGAAGCTCCACGTCGGGGGCTGACGCCGCGCCCCCCGGGTGTGACCAACGACCTTGCTCGGGTCGTTGACGGTGAGACACATCGGTCCGTAGCGTCTCATCCGATGTCGTCCCTGGCCGGAATCGATCGGACTGCGCCGTTCGCGCCCGCCGCTGACGAGGTCGACGCCCGCGTGCTGGAGGCGATGCTCGACTGCATCGCACGGTGGGGCATCGCCAAGACGACCGCCGACGACATCGCCCGGGCTGCCGGGATCTCGCGAGCCACCCTTTACCGGATGTTCCCCGGTGGGATGGAGGTCGCCTTCAAGGCCCTCCTGCGCCACGAGACGGCACGCTTCTTCGGCACCGTCACCGACCAGCTCGACGACGCGGTCACCCTCGAGGACCTGCTCGTGATCGGCATCACCGAGGCAGCTCGGTTCCTTGCTGATCACGAGGCGCTGGCCTACGTGCTCGCGCACGAGCCGGAGCGCCTGCTCCCGGCGTCCGCCCTTCATCGACCCGACCACACCCTTGCGATCGCGGCCGCCTTCGTGTCCCCCCACCTGCGCCGCTTCGTCGCCGACGACGTCGTCGCCGAGGCCCACGCCGAGTGGGTCGTGCGGATGGTGCTGTCTTACGCACTCAACCCATCGCCGACGCTCGAGCTCACCTACGCCCCGAGCGTGCGTCGGTTCGTCGCCACCTATCTCCTGCCCGTCTTCAACGACCCCTCCCACACCGCCCCCAAGGAGCGCTGAACCCATGAGCACCAACGAAGAGCTGATCGGCCGCGAGGACATCAACGACCTCGAGGCCATCCTCGGCATCACCAACACCGACCGCGACGAGGTGATC
>JBKJIE010000151.1:0-9554 GCA_046598715.1 Acidimicrobiales bacterium
GGCGAGGTCCATCGTGCCGGCGGCGTGGGCACCAACGGCCTCGAACACCGACACGATGTCGGTGGCCTGGCCCTTGTGCGAGCCGGGCAGGATCGAGCCGCCGTAGAGGAAGACCGACGGCAGGTTCACGCGGGCGGCCGCCATGAGCATGCCGGGGAGGCTCTTGTCGCACCCGGCGAAGGTGACCATGCCGTCGAAGCGCTCGGCGTGCATCACCGTCTCGATGGAGTCGGCGATCACCTCGCGGCTCACGAGCGACGCCCGCATCCCCTCGTGACCCATCGAGATGCCGTCGGACACGGCGATCGTGACGAACTCGATCGGGAAGCCGCCGGCCTCCCGCACGCCCACCTTGGAGCGCTTGGCCAGCCGGTCGAGCGGCATGTTGCACGGCGTGACCTCGTTCCACGACGACACCACCGCCACCTGCGACTTGCCCCAGTCGTCATCGGTCATGCCGATGGCGCGCAGCATCGCTCGGGCCGGCGCCCGGTTGGGGCCGTCGGTGACCTCGCGGCTCCGCGGCTTGATGTCGACGGGGGTCTCGCCCTGCTCGATCGTCATGGCCGCAGGCTACCGGCGCGCCCGCGGCCGGCCCCAAGCGGGTTGGAGGTGCGGAGCCGAACCGGCTGGGGCACCACTAGCCTCGCCCGATGGGCTTTGACTCGGTGCGGGTGGCTGCGGTGCAGGCGATGCCGGTGGTGCTCGACGCGGAGGCGACGGTCGACAAGGCCGTGGCGCTGCTCGGTGAGGCCGCCGACGGGGGTGCCGAGCTCGTCGTCTTCCCGGAGTGCTTTGTGTCCGTCTACCCCAGCGGCTCGTGGGCGGGGCAGGCGACGTCGTGGTCAAGTGCCTGCGACGAGCTGTGGGAGCGGATGTGGGCCTCGAGCGTGGACGTGGACGGTCCTCACGTGAAGCGCCTGGCGGCCGCGTGCGCCGAGCGTGGAGTGCACCTCGCCATCGGGGTGAACGAGCGAGAGGACGAGCGGCCGGGCTCGCTCTACAACACGCTGCTGATCATCGGGCCTGAGGGGCTGCTGCACCGCCACCGCAAGCTGATGCCGACGATGCACGAGCGCCTGTTCCACGGCGTGGGCGCCGGTGACGACCTCGATGTCGTGGCGGTGCCCGGTGTCGGCCGGGTGGGTGGCCTCATCTGCTGGGAGAACCGGATGCCGCTGGCCCGCTGGGCCGTCTACCAGGGAGGCCCGCAGATCTGGCTCGCCCCCACAGCGGACGACAGCGACACGTGGATCGCGTCCATGCGCCACATCGCCATCGAGGCCGGGGCCTTCGTGGTCAGCGTGCCCCAGTACATCAGGGCGGATGCGTTCCCGGAGGACTTCCCGCTGCCCCTGACGGCCGGGGCCGACGTGCTCGGCCGGGGCGGCGCCTGCATGGTGGCCCCCACCGGCGAGGTCATCGCCGGCCCCTTGTACGACGCGGAGGGCATCCTCTTCGCCCAGTGCGATCTCGCACAGGCCCTGCACGCCAAGCGGTACTTCGACGTGGCCGGCCATTATGGCCGCGCCGACGTGCTCGCTCCCGGCCGTCCCTGAGGCCTCGTCAGCCCGCTGGGCGCAGCAGTGGGTGGAGCAGCGCGCCGACCGTGCTACCCCCCGAGCGGCTTCAGAGCTGGCAGACCTGGGTCCGGTAGGCGCTGAGGCGGTTGCCGGCCTCGGCGAACGCCGGGTCGTTGACTGCCTTCACCACCGCCGCCGACTGGCCGGATGCGGCCAGTGCATCGAAGTCGTAGCCGACGGCCGCCAGGGCGCTGTCGAGAGCGGCGATGCCCTCGCTCACAAGGCTCAGGTCGGCGGCGATCTCGGGCGGGGCCAAGGTGTGTGCGTCGCGCAGCAGGCCCACCAGCCGGTGGAAGGCGGCCTCCACGGCGGTCGGGTCGCCTGGGTCGCCGCCCAGCACCGTCGACGTGTCGACGCCGCGGAGCAGCGTGCAGAACGCCGACTGCGCATCACCGGTGAAGGTGGGCGCCGACGTGGTGGTCGTGGAGGGTCGGCTGCGGGCGGTCGTGGTGGTGGCCGAGTCGGCCGAGCTGCCGCTCGAGCAGGCCGCCGCCATCAGCGTCACCACGGCCAGCGTGGCGACCCCCCGGATCGTCCTCAGCCCAGACCTGCCTTCGACCGCAGCAGCGCGGTGGCCGCCTTGCCATCCGCCTGGCCCTTCGAGGCCTGCATCACCTTGCCCATGAAGAAGCCAGTGAGCTTGCCGCGGGCCTTGTCGTCGCCGGTGCGGAACTGCTCCCACTCGTCGGGGTGGGCGGCGATGATGCCGTCGACGATGCCCTCGAGAGCACCGGTGTCGAGGGCCTCGAACCCCTTGGCCGTGGCGATCGACGCTGGGTCGTGGCCCGACACCACCATCTCGGCGAGAACGGTCTTGGCCTGCGTGGCGGTGAGGGCGCCGCTGGTCTCCATGGTGACGAGCGCGGCGAGGTGCTCCGGCGCCAGCGCCGCGGCGCCGTCGACGGCCAGGTTGTGCTCCACGTGGGTGAGCACGCGGGTGGCGTCGGCGCCCGCGGCGATCGCCGTGAGGGCGAGCTCGTCGAGCCCGCGCTGCACCACGATGGCGACGGCGCCGTCGGTGTGGTCGACGCCGGCGGCGGCGGCCAGCGCGGTGCGTCGGGCCGCGGGCAGCACCGGCAGCGCGGCATCGATGCGAGCGATGTCGTCGGCGGTGGGCTCGAGCGGCACGAGGTCGGGCTCGGGGAAGTAGCGGTAGTCGTCCGCGTCCTCCTTCACGCGCAGCGTGCCGGTGCGGCCGGTGGACTCGTCCCAGTGACGGGTCTCCTGACGCACGGTCTCGCCCGCCTCGATCAGGTCGATCTGGCGGAGGGCCTCGTGGTCGATGGCCCGGCCGAGGGAGCGCAGTGAGTTGAGGTTCTTGATCTCGCAGCGAGTGCCCCACGGCTCACCGATGCGGTGGACCGACACGTTGGCGTCGACGCGCATGGAGCCCTCCTCCATCTTGGCGTCGGACACGCCCGTGGCCAGGAGGATGGCCCGCAGCTCGCCTGCGTACTCCTTGGCCTGCTCGCTGCTGCGCATGTCGGCCTCGGACACGATCTCTACGAGGGGCACGCCGGAACGGTTGTAGTCGACGAGGCTGTGGCCGGCGTCGTGGATGCGACCACCGCCACCGACGTGGTTGAGCTTGCCGGTGTCCTCCTCGATGTGGGCGCGCGTGACGCCCACCCGCAGGCCGGAGGGGAGGTCGAGGTGGCCGTGCTCGTTGGTGGGCAGGTCGTACTGGGTGACCTGGTAGTCCTTCGGCTGGTCGGGGTAGAAGTAGTTCTTCCGGGAGAACACCGAGCGGTTGACGCCGCACGCGAGCGCTCGACCGAGGCGCATGGCGAGCTCCACCGCCTTCTCGTTGAGCACCGGCAACGAGCCGGGCAGGCCGAGACAGGTGGGGCAGGTGTTGGCGTTGGGCTGGTCACCGAAGTTGTTGGGGCAAGCGCAGAACAGCTTCGTGGCGGTGTGCAGCTCGCAGTGCACCTCGAGGCCGATCACCATCTCCCAGCCGTCGGGCAGCACGCTCGTGGTGGTGGTGCTGGTGTCGGTCACGACATCGCTCCTTCCAGCGCGGCGGCCACACGGAACATGGTGACCTCGTCGAGGGCGTTGGCCATCACCTGCACGCCCACCGGCAGGCCGTCGTCGCCCACGCCGAAGGGCACCGAGATGGCGGGGTGGCCGGCCAGGTTCGACGGGATGGTGCACACGTCGTTGAGGTACATGGCGAGCGGGTCGGCCTTGGCGCCGAGGTCGAAGGCGGTGGTGGGCGACGTGGGCGAGAGCAGCACGTCGCAGCGCTCGTAGGCGGCTTCGAAGTCGCGGATGATCAGCGTGCGCACCTTCTGGGCCTTGCCGTAGAAGGCGTCGTAGTAGCCAGCCGACAGCGCGTAAGTGCCGAGCATGATGCGGCGCATCACCTCCGGACCGAAGCCGGCGGTGCGGGTGCGGTCGTACATCTCGCCGGTGGTGGGCGCGTCGACCCGGAGGCCGTAGCGGACGCCGTCGTAGCGGGCCAGGTTGCTCGACGCCTCGGCGGGGGCGATCAGGTAGTAGGCCGACAAGCCGTAGATCACCGCCGGCACCGACACCTCCTCCACCTTGGCCCCAGCGGCCTCGAGGGCTTCGGCGGCGGCATGGGCCCGGGCGGCGACATCAGGGGCGATGCCCTCGATGCCGAGCAGCTCCTTCACCACGCCCACCCGCAAGCCCTCCACGCCATCGCCGAGATGCGGGCGCACCGGTGGCTGGCCCACAGGGATCGAGGTGGAGTCGGCGGGGTCGTGGCCGGCGATCACCTCGTAGAGCGCGGCAGCGTCGGCCACGTTGGTGGCGAAGGGCCCGATCTGATCGAGGCTCGACGCGAAGGCCACCAGCCCGTAGCGCGACACGCGACCGTAGGTGGGCTTCATGCCCACCACGCCACAGAGCGCCGCCGGTTGCCGGATCGAGCCACCGGTGTCCGAGCCGAGGGCGAGGGCCGCGAACCCGGCCGCCACCGCCACCGCGCTCCCGCCCGACGAGCCGCCCGGCACCTTGGTGACGTCGTGCGGGTTCCTGGTGGGGCCGGACGCCGAGTTCTCCGTGGACGATCCCATGGCAAACTCGTCGAGGTTGGTCTTGCCCATCGCGATCGCGCCAGCGGCGCGAAGGCGCTCCACCACGGTGGCGTCATAGGGCGGCTTCCATCCGTCGAGGATCTTCGACGAGCAGGTGGTGGGGATCCCCGCCGTGCAGAGGTTGTCCTTCAGCGCGATCGGCACACCGGCCAGCAGGCCGGGGTCGTCCCCCGCCGCCACCTGGGCGTCGATCTCGTCGGCCTGGGCCAGCGCGGCATCAGCGGTGACGAGGTTGAAGGCGTGGAGCTCGGCATCGCGTCGGCCGATGGCGGCGAGGTGCTCCTCGACGACCGAGCGCGCCGTGCGCTCGCCGCTGCGCACGGCCGCCGCGATCTCGATGGCGCTCATGGCGCCTCCCCGAGCACGGGCGGCACGCGGAACATGCCGTCTTCCGTGGCCGGTGCCTGGTCGAGCACCGCGTCCCGGATGCCAGCGTCGCGGGCGACGTCGGGACGCCACACGTTGGCCAACGGGTACGGGTGAGCAGTGGGCGGCACGTCGTCGAGCTGCAGCGCCTCCACGTCGGCCGCATGGTCGAGGATCGCCGCCAGCTGCGGCGTGAACACCCCGATCTGCTCCTCGCTCAGCTCCAGGCGAGCCAGCTTGGCCACATGGGCCACCTCATCACGCGACAGCGATGCCATAAGGGGTCCATCGTAGAGGCGGGGTGCCGGCCGCCCCGAACCGGTAGCGGTGCCGGTTCGGCTCCGGCCGTTCAGTCGTAGCCCGACTCGCCATCGAGGCGAGCCGGTAGCAGCTCGGCTCACCGATGGCCCAGTGGACGTGGTCCTGGACGCGTACGCTTCCTGTGGATGACCTCGAGTGCTCCGAGCGGCGCGGGCGAACGGCGCGACGGTGACGTCCTCGACCCGGGTGCGTACGCGACGTTCTTCGACCAGTCCGTCCTGCCCACCATCACGATCGATCACGAGCGGCGGGAGATCATCCACGCCAATCAAGCCGTGCTCGACTTCCTCGGCCTCGATGCCACCCAGGTGCTCGGTCGACCTGCGACCGACTTCCTCGTCGAGCTGTCGCCCGATCGGGTCCTCCAGGTTCGCGCCCTGCGAGGCCAGGAGACGGCCGCCATTCGGGAGGTCGCCACCGCGCTCGGCGTGCGCACGGTGGAGATCAACATCGTGCCGTCCGGGGTGACGGGCATCGCGTTCGTGCAGGCGATCGACCTGACCGAGCTCCTCGAGGTGGCGGCGCGGGCCGAGCGAGACGCTGACGCGCTGGCCCGAACCCAGACGGCCCTCAGCACTGTGGCCGCCCGCCTGGCCCACGACCTCCGCGGCCCCATGGCCGCCATCACCGGGTTCTCCGACCTCCTGCTGCGCGACCATGGCTCAATCGATGACGCGCAGCGAGCCAGCATCCTCACGAGGATCAGCGCCAACACTCACGCACTGACGGAGATGACCGCCTCCATCCTGAGCGAGACCGACGCCGGCGCGACCCGACCCGAGGACTCGTCCTCCGAGGTGGACGACCTCTTCCGAGCCATCCGCGCCATCACGGAGGCCCAGGTGGCGGAGGCCACAGGCGTGCTCGAGACCACAACCGAGGTCGCCGCGCTCCCCGTGCCGGTCGGGAGGATCCGTCAGGCCGTGGTCAACCTCGTGTCCAACAGCATCAAGTACCGAGAACCGTCGCGGCCTCTCCACGTCGAGGTCGAGGTGCGAGCCGGCGACGATGGAATCGAGATCGTCGTGCGCGACAACGGCAAGGGGTTGTCCGACGACCCAACAGCGCTGTTCGAGGCCGGCGTCCGCGGCCCCGAGGCAGCAGGCACAACCGGTGCCGGACTGGGCCTCGCCTTCGTCCGCGCGGCCGTCGAGAGCGCCGGAGGGCACGTGCGGGCGCACCCGCGCGCGGTGGGGGCAGAGCTCGTGATCACCCTGCCGTCTCCCCCCGACGCCGACGAGATCGCTCCGTCGGCGGGAGCCGAGCCCACCTGTGGCCTGTCAGGCCCACAGCTCCAGCGCGTCATCGACGAGGCCCCGATCGCGACCTTCGTGATCGACATCGCGGTGCGCAAGATCGTGTGCGTGAACCGGGCCAGCATCGATCTGCTGGGGTTCGAGGAGCAGGACATCCTCGGTCGGCCCGGGTCTGATTTCGTGGACGAGCAGGATGTCGCCGAGGCGCTCCGACGTCGGGTGCTGGATGAGCCAAACGCCCGCGAGCCACTCCGCACGCACCTGCGGGGCGCACGGGGTGCGATACCGGCCCGCGTGTGGGTCACGGCGGTGGAGGGCACGGCTCTGGCCGTCGCGCAGGCCATCCCCGACGACGCCCCGATCGGTTAGCGAGTCCTGAGACCCGAGCTGAGTCGCGTTCGCCGCAGAGTTGGCTACCTTGCCCGGATGGCTGATTACGAGATCCCGCCCCCCGAGCCCAAGCCCATCGACGAGCAGAACTGGCTGCAGCTGAAGGACCTCCTCGAGCGCGCCACCCTCAAGGGAAAGCCCTACGGCGACGAGAAGTGCGACAACTGCCTCTATTACCTCAACCCCGACGACCCCATCTCCTACTGCTGGCACCAGCAGCTCCGGATCCTCGTCGGCGGCGAGTGGTGGTGCCAGTGGTGGGAGGCCCTCCCGGAGGGCAGCTGATCAGGCGCCGGTGACGCGGCGGGCGAACTCCACGGTGCGGTGCTCCACCTCTGCGCGGTCGTAGTCGAGGGTGGCGACGTGGAAGCTCTTCTCGAGCCAGATGCGCTCCACCGGACCGGCGATGTGGTGGGCCAGGATGTCGGAGTCCTCCGGGTTGACGACGTGGTCCTGGCGGCTGGTGATGATCAACGTGGGCTGGTCGATCTCGGGCAGTCGGGCGCGCACGTCCTCACCAGCCATCAGCATCGTGAGCAGCGGGCGCAGCGGGGTGGCGTCGTAGGAGGCTTCGTCTTCGTCGGGGTCGGCGATGTCGCCGCCGATCGAGTCGATGATCTCCATGCCTCCGGCCATCATCTCCTCGAGACCGGCCGCCAGCTCGGGGGGAGGCGCCACCGGGGCGTTGATGAGCACGATGCCGGCCAGCTCCGGGTGGGCCTCGGCGAGGGCCAGCGTGAGCGCCCCACCCATCGACAGGCCGGCGACGATGACCTTGCCGTCGGGCGTTCGGGCCTGCAGCACGGTGAGGGCCCGGTCGGCCTCGGTGAGCCAGTCGTCCCAGCCGGTCTCGGCCAGATCTTCGACGGCCGTGCCGTGGCCCGGCAGGCGGGGCAGCTCCACCGCGAAGCCGGCGTCGGCCAGCGCCTCAGCGAGCGGGCGCATCGACACGGGACTGCCCGTGAAGCCATGGAGCACCAGCGCGCCGTGCGGGCCGCCCTCGGGTGAGGACCACGGCTCGCAGCCGGGCAGGACGGGGTTGATGTCGTCGGCGGGGGTCCGGGGCATGGGGCGCACGCTACCGGCCGCGTCAGCGATACGGGTCGTCGCGGACCTGCTCCTGCCACCACTCGTCGGGAGCGGGAGTCCACTCCGGATCGGGGTAGATGCAGTCGACCGGGCAGGGGTCGAGGCACTTGTCGCAGCCCGAGCACAGCTCGGGGATGATCACCACGTCCATCCCGTGGTTGAAGATCGCCCCGAACTGCGGCGGGCAGTGGCGGATGCACGTGTCGCAGTTGATGCAGATCGACATGTCGATGAGCAGGGGCGGGTTCTGCCACTTCGGGTTCCGCTCCCGAGCCTCGATGCGCTCGGGCCTCGTCGTCGCTGCCATCGCGGGCGAAGGTAGCACCGGCCGGGGATGATTGACCCACGGGTCAAGCGCAGGGCACGCTTCTGCCATGGAACCGGACCGGCGCCTCACCGCCCAGGGCATCGAGCGCAAGCAACAGCTGCTCGACTGCGCTGCCGAGCTGTTCGCCGAGCGCGGCTACGCCGAGACCCGGGTCATCGACATCGTGCGGTCCGCCGGTGTCGCAAAGGGGCTCTTCTACTGGTACTTCGACAACAAGGAAGCGCTGTTCAAGGAGCTGGCCGAGAGCATCCGACTCCAGCTCCGTCGTCAGCAGGGCGCGGTGCTCGACCCGGAGGCACTCCCCCTCGTGAACCTGTACCGGGGCACCGAGGCGTCGGTGCAGTTCATGGCCGAGCACTCGCACTTCTTCTCGCTGCTCGAGGTGGAGGGCCGGAACTTCACCGACGTGCTGCGCCAGGGCACGCGTCAGCACATCGACGACATGGTGCGGATCATCAAGGCAGGGCAGGCCGACGGCACCATCCGCGAGGACGACCCCGAGCTCCTCGCACTGGGCGTCGTGGGCTGTGTCGGCCACTTCTCCCACTTCCACCGAACCGGGCGCATCACCATGCCGCTGCCCGACCTGGCCGCCTTCGTCGCCCGCTACGTGGTGCACTCCGTGGCCGCCGACGAGGACGCCATCCGCACCACGCTCCAGGCGTCGGCGATCCCCGCCCCCGCCTGAGGATCTGTCGTTCCACGCCCGAACGGACTTCCTGCACGCGCAGTGCAAGTGCTCCGGGGATGCGCTAGGTTCCCTTCGCTCGAATGGTCCCTATCCGGAGGTTCTCCTGTGGCGCAGTACCCGTTCCTGTCCGATGAGTGGCTCGAAGCAGCCAAGAAGATCCGCGAGGAAGCCCCGGCTGGCGGTGCTGCCCCCGCGCACGCCGTGAAGATGAACCAGATCGTCACCGAGGTCCCCTTCGGCGACGGCACCATCAACGCCCACATGGACACCTCGGGTGGCGACATCCAGATGGACCTCGGTCACCTCGACGCCCCCGACCTCACCGTCACCCTCGACTACGCGACCGCCAAGGCGATCCTCGTCGACGGCAACCCGCAGGCCGGGATGCAGGCCTTCATGGCCGGCAAGATCAAGGTGCAGGGCGACATGACCAAGCTCATGGCCATGCAGCAGGGCACGCCC
>JBKJIE010000132.1:0-6276 GCA_046598715.1 Acidimicrobiales bacterium
CCCGAGGCCTGACGGGCTCCCGTTCCACCCCGAGGCGTTCTCCAAGACGTTCGACCGGCGGGTTCGGCAGGACGAGTTCGCCGACCTGCCCACCATCCGCCTCCACGACTTGAGGCACACGTGGGCCACGCTCGCCCTCGAGGCCGGTGTCGATGTGGCCGTCGTGTCCAAGCGGCTCGGGCACAGCTCCCCCGTGATCACCTGGCAGACCTACCAGCACGTTCGCAAGGGCATGCAGACCGACGCCGCCGAGCGGGTGGCCGACGCCATCTTCGGCCCAAGCTCGTAGGTACGGCTTGGTCTACGTGCGGGAGTCCGCGCTTCAGGACTACGAGCGACGACACACGGCCACCTCCCCGCCGAGGCGAAGTTAGACTCGCTACCAGATCGTGGTGACCAGCGCCGCCTTCTGGATGGCACTGTCTCGGGTAACGAGGGGAAGCTCCAGCGTCGTCGCAGTGGCCACGATGAGCCTGTCCCACGGATCGGCAAGCAGACCTCGGGGGATCGTCGTGCAGGCGTCGACCACGTCGACGTCGATGGCTTGCAACGTCAGCCTGGATGACGACTCAAGCCGCGCCCGCAACGTGGCGAGATCATCTGCGCTGACTCCTTCGGTGGTCTGGGTCACGTACCAGAGGTCGATGAGCGTCGCTACCGAGACGACGATGCCGTCGCTTGCCTCGGCCTCACCCAGAGCCTCGGCTGCCGGTGCAGACAACCGTGTCGACCCAGCGAAGTACCAGAAGATCGCATGCGAGTCCGCGACCACCCTCACGTCGCGCTGAGGTCGCGGCGCGCCAACTCGCTACCGCGCTCGAAGTCCTCCCAAGACAGATCAGGAAGGTCGGGAAGCGAACCGGCGAGCGGGCCCGCCTGATCGCCAGGCTCCGCCTCGATCACACGAAGGTGCGCGCCAGGACGCAGCCCGAGACGAGCGATCTGCTCAGCCGGGATGCTCCCATCCTCAGCGACAACCAGCTCGTTGCCCTCAGCGGGGTTCGCCGTGCTCATGACCCTCACTGTACGGCCTCCCAGGCTCACGACGATCTCGTTGCAGCGGTCCCGGATCTCCTTGCAGCGGTCCCGCACCGGGCGGCGGGCGCTGCTCGAAGCCGCTGCTAGAGGTCCTCGGCCAGCGCCCGTGCCGCCTCATGCTGGCTCGTGCTGGCTCTGTGCTGGCTCGTTCGTGACCAACTCGTGACCAACGATCCGACTTTCGTGTCATTACATCCCGTCCCATGGAGAACGCCCAGGCCTGTGACCTGGGCGTTCACGCGAAACCCGTGGCTCGGGGGGGAGGACTCGAACCCCCAACGACTGGACCAGAACCAGCTGTGTTACCGATTACACCACCCCCGAATGGGCGGGCCGCAACCATACCGAACGGCTCGCCTCGGCCGCACACCGGGAGCTCAGCGCGGTCAATCGTTGACGGCGGCCTCGAGCTTGAACAGTCGGTTCCAGCCGATCACCCGGCCGACCGAGACCGCCACCGTCTCTCGCATCATCTGGCGCACCTCGGCGGCCTGACCGAGCCGGGTCTCCGTGGGTGAGACCGCAGCGTGCAGCCCCAGGCTCTCGGCGATTCGCTGCACTCGAAAGGCGTGGTAGCCGTCGGTGACCAGGACCACGTCGGTGAGCCCGGCGTCGCGCAGGAACCGTGCCGAGGCGGCGAGCGACTCGTAGGTGTTGGTGCCGCCGACCTCCTTCATGAGCGCGGCGTCGGGCACCCCGTGGGCCGTGAGGTAGTTGTACCCGGTGGTGGCCTCGGTGAAGCGGTCGCCCGCCTGGCGTCCGCCGGTCACGACGATCGTGTGGGCGAGCCCGGCCCGATACAGCTCGAGGGCATGGTCGAGCCGGTCCTGCAGCACGGGCGATGGCCGTCCGTTGTACTGGGCGGCCCCGAGGACGATGAGGGCGTCGGCCGCCTGCGCTCCTTCATGGTTGCTGGCCCGATACACCTGCACGAAGGTGATCACGACGTAGACGATCAGCAGCAGCAGCGTGGCCGTCACCACCCGCAGCACGAGCCGACGACGTGGTCGGCGCGGCGCCGCTTCCGCCCGCCCAGGCCCGTTGGAGAGCATGTTCAGAGCCGCTCGCGGGCAGCCCGCAGCCTGGCCAGCGTGCGATCCCGGCCGAGCGCCTCGAGCGACTCGAACAGGGGCGGCCCGACCGACCGCCCAGTGGTTGCGACGCGGATCGGTCCTTGCGCCTTGCTCAGCTGAGCCTGACCTTCCGCGTTCACGAGGCCCGCAGAGACCGCAGCCGCTTCGATTGCTGTGCGGATGGCATCAGGGGTCCAGCCGTCGATCGCTTCGAGGCCTGCGATGGTGGCATCGAGCATCTCTGGCGCGGCCTTGCCCTTCACCATCGCCTTGGTCCACGAGTCGTCGTCGATCTCCACCGGCTCATCGAACAGGAAGGCGATCATCGGCTCCACCTCGGTGAGCAGCCGCACTCGCTCCTGCACGAGCGCACCGATCGGGGCCAGCGCAGCTTCCGCCGCGGCGCCCCGCGTGAGGAACGGTGTGGCTCGCTCGAGGAAGTCATCCACGGGGAGCGCCCGAAGGTGCTCCGCGTTGACGTGCTGGAGCTTCTTCACGTCGAAGAACGCCGGCGACGAGGTGACGTCCTCGAGGCGGAACTGCTCCACGAACTCGGCGAGCGGGCGGATCTCCACACCGTCCTTCGGTCCCCAGCCGAGCAGGGCGAGGTAGTTGACCATCGCGCTGGGCAGGTAGCCCTGGTCCTTGAACTCCTGCACCGACACGGAGTCGCGCCGCTTGGAGAGCTTCTGGCGCTTCTCGTTCACGAGCACCGGGAGGTGGGCGAAGATCGGCCGGTAGTCGAGCCCGAGGGCGTCGCCGAGGCACAGGTACTTGGGGGTGCCGTTGACGTGCTCCTCGCCGCGCACCACGTGGGTGATGGCCATGGCCGCGTCGTCGACGATGTTGGCGAGGAGGAACGTGGGCGTGCCGCTCGACCGCAGCAGCACGAAGTCCTCCAGGGTGGCGTTCTCCACCGTGACCGTGCCCCTGATGAGGTCGTCGAAGCTCGTGGCGCCGTCGTCGGGGCTGCGGAAGCGCAGCGCCGTGCCCGAGCCGGGGGCGATGCCGCGCTCCCGGCAGAAGCCGTCGTAGCCGGGAGGACCGCCTCGCTCCTTGGCCCGCGCCTGGCTGGCGTCCGCTGTGCAGTCACACCAGTAGGCCTGGCCACCGGCCAGCAGCTTCTCGCCGGCCTCCCGGTAGAGGTCGAGCCGATCGCTCTGGTAGGTGGGCTCGCCATCCCATCCGAGGCCGAGCCACTGGAGCATGTCGAGGATGTTCTGGGTGAGCTCGGGCCGGTTGCGCTCGGTGTCGGTGTCCTCGATGCGCAGGATCAGCTCACCACCGGTGCGGCGGGCGTGGAGCCAGTTGAACAGCACCGTGCGCGCACCGCCCACGTGGAGGTAGCCCGTGGGAGACGGGGCGAAGCGCAGGCGAGGGAGGTCCGAGGTCACCCTGGCGAGGGTATCTGGCGAGCCGGTGGTGGCCGTCGCCCGGCCGTCAGCGCGCGGCCGGCACCTCAGCGAGCAGGCTCCGCCAGTCGCGCCGGTGGGCGTCGGCGACCTGCTGCGGCGTCTGCCGGAGCACCGCGTCGGGCACGAGGTCAGCGAGGCGGCGCTGCTCGGCGTAGTGATGCGGGTGCCACACCTCCTCGAAGAGCCCCTTGCGCAGGGCGACGAGGTCGGCCGGGGCGTCGCCGAGGAAGCCCCAGATCGTGAGCGCGACGGTGAGGTCGTGCACGATCGGCGCCCGCCCGAACAGCGAGGCGCGCTTGAGGGCGACCGCCGCCGCGCCGGCCAGCGCATCACGCTCGTGCTCACCCGAGGTGAGCGTGAGCTTGCCGGCGAAGCGTCGCACGAGGTGCAGCACATAGCCCTGGTCGGGGCCCTGGTTGCCGACGCGGTCGCCGTGGGGCTGGCCGTCGTGGAGCTCGCCCGGGCGGTCGGCCATCCACGGGTCAGGGCGCCGCGGCGGCGACTCGTAGGCGCGGACGGGGCGGGTCTTGTCGACGGGGACGAACTCTGGCGCGGCCACGACCGGAACCTACTGCCCGGTGTGGACCAAGCCCCACACGAGGGCGTCGGTGAGCGCCTGCCACGAGGCCTCGATGATGTTGGTGGACACGCCGATGGTGGTCCACGCCTGCTCGCCATCGGTGGAGTCGATGAGCACGCGCACGACGGCGTCGGTGTCAGCCGCCGTGTCGAGGATGCGCACGCGGTAGTCGGTGAGGTGGATGTGGGCCAGGTGCGGGTACGCGCCCACGAGCAGTCGACGCAGCGCTTGGTCGAGCGCGTTGACCGGCCCGTTGCCCTCGCCCACGGCGATGAGGCGCGCGTCGCCCACCCACACCTTCACGGTGGCTTCGGTGTCGATGGTGGGGCCGCTCGATTCGCCGTCGGCAGCTGGTGCCCGGTGGTAGGTGGTGACGCGGTAGCCCTCCACGCGGAAGAACTCCTGGCTCCATCCGGCGGCGGCGCGCATCAGCAGCTCGAGGCTGGCATCGGCCGCCTCGAACACGAAGCCCTGCGACTCGAGCACCTTGAGCTCGTCGGAGAGCTTGCCCGCGGCCCGATCGTCGAGGTCGACGCCGAGCTCCTTGGCCTTCATCACCATGCCTGCTCGGCCGCCGAGGTCGGAGACGAGCACACGGGTGCCGTTGCCCACCTGTTCGGGCTCGATGTGCTCGTAGGTGGCGCCACCGGCCTTGCCGAGGGCCGAGGTGTGCAGCCCACCCTTGTGGGCGAAGGCCGACTGGCCTACGTAGGGGTCGGCCGAGTGCGGCGGCAGGTTCACGAGCTCCGCCACGTGGCGGCTCACCGCGGTGAGCCGCTCGAGCCGACCCTCGGGCAGGCACCGAACGCCGAGCTTGAGCTCGAGGTTCGGGATGCAGGTCATGAGGTTGGCGTTGCCGGTGCGCTCGCCGTAGCCGTTGATCGTGCCCTGGAGCTGCGTGGCCCCGCCGAGCACCGCCGCCAGGGAGTTGGCCACGGCGCAGCCCGTGTCGTTCTGGGTGTGGATGCCGAGCTGCTGATCGGCGCCGAGGTAGGCCGATACCTCACCGGTGATGCGCTGCACGTCGTGCGGCAGCGAGCCGCCGTTGGTGTCGCAGAGCACCACGCAGTCGGCCCCGTTGGTGGCGGCTGCCTCGAGCACTCGGAGCGTGAACTCGGGATCCACCTTGTAGCCGTCGAAGAAGTGCTCGGCGTCGAAGAACACCCGCAGCCCGGCGGCCTTCAGGAAGCGAACCGACTCCCCCACCATGGCCACGCCCTCATCGAGCGTCGTGCCGAGCGCCTCGGTGACGTGAAAGGCCGAGCTCTTCCCCACGATGCACACCGTGGAGGTGCCCGCCGCCACGAGGGCCTGCAGGGTGGGATCGACATCGACCTTGCCGGCCGGACGACGCGTCGACCCGAAGGCCACGAGGGTGGCCGTGTCGAGGTGGAGCTCGGTGACGGCGCGCCGGAAGAACTCCTCGTCCTTGGGGTTGGCCTGGGGGTAGCCACCCTCGATCCAGGCCACGCCGAGCCAGTCGAGCTGCTCGGCCACCTTGAGCTTGTCCTCGACGGTGAGCGAGATCCCCTCGAACTGGGCGCCGTCCCGCAGCGTCGTGTCGAAGATCTCGATGCTCGCCGGAAGCGCAGGGTCTACCGGCACAGCTCCACCCAGTCCTTGTAGCGGTCGACCTGGCCTCGCACGACCTTGGCGTACTCGTGGCCCACGGCCAGGGTGACCTCGCCGGGGCACGGGATCTCACGGTCGTCGATCGAGCTCACTGCCGACACCTCGGCCGCGGTACCGACGACGAACATCTCGTCGGCCACGTAGAGGTCGCTGCGGGTGAGGTCGCCGAACACCACCTCGAGATCGAGGTCCATGTCCTTGACCATCTGGATGACCGTGTCCTGCGTGATTCCCTCGAGCGCGCCAGCCGACAGCGGCGGCGTGATGAGGCGGCGGCCCCGGCGCACGAAGATGTTCTCGCCGGTGCACTCCGACACGAGGCCCTGCGCGTTGAGCATGAGCGCCTCGTCGTAGCCGGCCTTCAGTGCCTCCACCTTGGCCAGCGAGGAGTTCACGTAGTTGCCCGTGGTCTTGGCCGCAGGCGGCATCGTGTTGTGGTCGTGGCGGGTCCAGCTGCTGATCTTCATGCGCACGCCCTTGGTGAGGGCGTCGTCGCCGAGGTAGGCGCCCCACGGCCAGCAGGCGATCGACACGTCGA
>JBKJIE010000074.1:0-9859 GCA_046598715.1 Acidimicrobiales bacterium
CTACGTGTGGGCCGACGAGCTCTTCGAGTCCACCGCTCTGCCGGCCCCCGTGCTGCACCGTGCTCGTCAGGTGTTCACCGAGCTCCGCACCGAGGTGATCGCGGGGCAGTACCTGGACTTGCGCCTGGCTGCCGATCCCGGCGCACGGGAGCAGGGCGCCGCCCGCGTCGCGCTGCTGAAGTCAGCCCGCTACACGGTCACCCGGCCACTCCTGCTGGGCGCGGCGCTGGGCGAGCTCGACGCCGCTGCGCACGTGCACGAGGCGTTGCACACCTACGGCGATGCCGTCGGGCTGGCCTTCCAGATGCGTGACGACATCCTCGGCCTGTTCGGCGATCCGGAGGAGACGGGCAAGAGCGCCGTCGACGACCTGCGGGAGGGCAAGCGCACGGTCGTGATGCTGCGCGCTCTGCGCCTCGCGGACCGAGCGGGACGCGCCGTGCTCGAGCGGAGCCTCGGGGACCCCAGCCTTGACGACGCTGGAGCGGAGCGCGTGCGCGACGTCGTGGTGAGCTCCGGGGCGCGTGCCTCCGTCGAGGCCCTGGTGGCCGCCCAGCATGCACTCGCGCTCCATGCTCTCGACGGTGTGATCCCGGAGCCCGCTCGCAGCGCGCTGCGACAGATGGCGAGCCTCGCCGTCGAGCGGCGGGCATGAGCGCCCACCACGCCGCCATGGCCCGCAAGGTCGTCATCGTCGGAGCCGGCCTGGGCGGGTTGAGTGCGGCGTGCCACCTTGCCGGGGCCGGCCACGACGTCACCGTCATCGAGGCTGGAAGCGGACCCGGGGGACGGGCGGGCTCGCTCGAGCGGAACGGCTACCGCTTCGACACCGGCCCCACCGTGCTCACGATGCCGCACCTCATCGACCGCTGCTTCGAGGCCGCCGGCGTCGACCGCGCTGACTTCCTCACGCTGCGCCCCGTCGATCCCATGTACCGCGCCTGCTTCGCCGACGGCACGGAGCTGCGGGTGCGGCACGGACGCGACGCCATGACCGGCGAGATCCGCACCGTGTGCGGGCCGTCGCAGGCCGCCGCCTTCGACGGCTTCTGCGACTGGCTCACTCGCATGTACGACCTCGAGATGCCCCGGTTCATCGAGCGGAACTTCGACTCGCCGTTCGACCTGGCCCGGCCGCTGCGACCGGCACTCGAGCTCGTGCGCCTCGGAGCGTTCCGCAAGCTGGCCGGCGCGGTGGCACGCCACTTCGATGACGAGCGCCTGCAGCGGATCTTCAGCTTTCAAGCGCTCTATGCAGGGCTGGCTCCCTACGAGGCGCTGGCCATCTACGCGGTCATCACGTACATGGACACGGTGAACGGCGTGTTCGTACCGGACGGCGGCATGCACCAGCTCCCGCTCGCCCTGGCCGCGGCTGCGGAGAAGGCGGGCGCCACCTTCTGCTACGGCACACCGGTCGAGCGCATCCTCCTGCGGCACGGCACGAGCGGTCCGGTCCAGGGCGTGCGCCTCGTGGGCGGCGAGGTGGTGCGGGCAGACGTGGTGGTGGCCAACCCCGATCTGCCGGTGGCCTACCGCACGCTGCTGCCCGGTCTCGAGGCACCGCGTGTGGCGCGCCGGGGGAGCTACTCGCCCTCCGCGGTGGTCTGGCACGTCGGTGCCCGTGGTGCGCTCCCGGCGGGGGTGGAGCACCACAACGTCCACTTCGGGCGCGCGTGGGACGGAGCCTTCCGGACGCTGCTCCGCGATGGCACGCGCATGCCCGATCCGTCGTTGCTCGTGAGCGTGCCGTCGCTGCACGAGCCGTCGATGGCGCCTCCCGATCGTCACGCCCTCTTCGTGCTGGAGCCGGTCCCCAACCTCGACGGCCGGGTCGACTGGTCAACCGAGCGCGCCCGCGCCCGTGACGATCTGCAGGGCCATCTCGAGCGCCTCGGATACCCCACCGCCATCGACGTCGAGGAGCTCGTCGACCCACGCGACTGGGAGGCTCAGGGGATGGAGCGAGGCACGCCGTTCGCGCTGTCGCACCGCTTCTTCCAGACGGGCCCGTTCAGGCCGAGCAACCTCGAGCGACGCGCGCCCGGGCTCGTGTTCACCGGTTCGGGCACCCAGCCCGGCGTCGGGGTGCCGATGGTGCTGGTGTCCGGCATGCTTGCGGCGGAGCGAGTGGAGGCGATGGCGCGATGACGGTCAGCCTTGAGGAGTCCTACGCCTCATGTCGAGCGCTCAACAAGCGCTACGGCACCACGTACTACTGGGCCACCTTCGCCTTGCCTCGAGTGAAGCGGCACCACGTGTGGGCGCTCTATGGCTTCTGCCGCTACGCGGATGACATCGTCGACGACCTGGGTCCTGTCCCTGTCGAGGTGCGCGAGAAGGCATTGACCGACCTCGGCGACCAGCTCTTCGCCGACCTGGAGACCGGCACGTCGGACGACGTGGTGCTGAAGGCTGTGGTCCACACGATCCGAGCGTTCGGGCACGATCCGGAGTGCTTCCGACGCTTCCTCGACTCGATGGCCATGGACCTCACGATCACGTCCTACGACACATGGGAGGACCTGCTCGGGTACATGGACGGGTCGGCGGCGGTGATCGGCGAGATGATGCTGCCGATCCTCGAGCCGCTCGATCCCGCCGCGGTTGGCCCGGCGCGTGACCTCGGGCTCGCCTTCCAGCTCACGAACTTCCTGCGCGATGTGGCTGAGGACCTCGACAGGGGTCGGGTGTACCTGCCCCAGGAGGACCTTGAGCGGTTCGGGGCGGATCCGCGTCGTCGCATCGTGGACGACGCGTGGCGCGCGCTGATGCGCTTCGAGATCGATCGGTGCCGCGCGCTGTATCGCTCGGCCGATGCGGGCCTCGCCCTCCTGCCATCCAGCTCGGCTCGCTGCATCCAGGCGGCGCGGGTGCTCTACGCCCAGATCCTCGACCGCATCGAGGCCGCCGACTACGACGTCTTCACTGTCCGGGCCTCCGTGCCCACCTGGCGCAAGGTGGCCACCACCGCCCGCCTCGTCGTCCGGGGGGCATAGTCCCCCGTGAGCGAGCTCGCACTGGTCGGTGTGCTGCTCGGATGGCTCGTGGGCACCGTGCTGATGTGGCGGCTGCGCACCCCGCCGCCCGCCGACCTCTGTGGGCAGGCCCTCACCGCCACGACGTCGGTGATCGTCCCGGCTCGCGACGAGGAGGCGACGCTGCCACGTCTGCTGGCCTCGCTGGCCGCGCAGGAGCACCGGGCACTCGAGGTGATCGTCGTCGACGACGGGTCGACCGATGCCACGGCGAGGGTGGCCGCGGCATGTGGGGCGACCGTGCTGGACGCCGGAGAGCCATCGGTCGGGTGGCTGGGCAAGCCCTGGGCCTGCGAACAAGGCGTGCGGGCCGCGGTAGGAGCGCGCCTGGTGTTCCTCGATGCCGACACGTGGCTGGCGCCCGATGGTCTGGCGCGCATCGTCGGCGCCCAGGCCCGGTTGGCGGCTGACGGGCTGCTCTCGGTGCAGCCGTACCATCGGGTCGAGCGGGCCTACGAGCACCTGTCGGCACTCGGGAACCTCGTGCCGGTGCTGGCCAGCGGCATGGCGGCGCTCGGTGCGGCACGACGCTCAGGTGGCTCTCGCTCGGTGGCCTTCGGCCCCTGTCTCGTCACCACCCGCGCCGCGCTGGCATCGGTGGGCGGGTTCGATGGCGTGCGGGGGTCGGTCGTGGAGGACGTGGCCTTGGCCGGCGCGTACGGCAAGGTCGGTCGCCCGGTGCGCTGCCTCGGTGGCGGCCCGTCCGTGGAGTTCCGCATGTACGCCAACGGCGTGCGGTCGCTGGTGGAGGGGTGGACGAAGAACCTGGCCCAAGGCGCCACCCGCGCCCCGCTGCTGCCCACCATCGGCGCTGTCGCGTGGGTGGCGATGCTGGCCACGGTCGCCACGGATGGCCTCGGCGCCGTCGCTGTATGGGTGCTGGGCGGCGCTCCGCCCTCGACAGCCCTGGTGATCGCTTGGGCGGCCGTCAGCGCCCAGCTGGCGTGGATGCTGCGGCGGATCGGCTCGTTCCGATGGTGGTGCTCGGTCGCCCTCCCCGTTCCGCTGGCCGCGTTCGTCGCACTGTTCCTGCGCTCCCTGTACCTGCGACTCCTCCACCGGCCGGTCAGCTGGCGGGGGCGGCAGATCGACGTCAGGTCGAGGGCAGCCTGAGGTGCCGATCATCCACCTCTCGACGCCGCTGATCGTGGCGGCGAACGTCGTCATGTGGGGCGTGCTGCACGCGGTCACGGGCTACGCAGTCCACCGATTGCCCACCACCCGCCTGCAGCGCGATGGGTGGCTGCTGCGCGCCCGTGCCGTCGAGCGCGAAGGCCGGCTCTACGAGCGGCTGCGCATCCGTCATTGGAAGGACGAGCTCCCCGAGGCGGGCGCGCTCTTCCCCGGTGGTGTGAGCAAGCGGCACCTCGCGGGTCGCGATCGGGCCGGGCTCGAGCGCTTCGTGGTGGAGACTCGTCGAGCGGAGTGGGGCCACTGGCTGGCGCTGGCCGGGGGACCGATCGCGGTGCTCTGGAACCCGCCCTTCGGGACTGCGCTCATGATCGGCTACGGGGTCGTGGTGAACGCGCCGTTCATCGTCGTGCAGCGCTACAACCGGCTCCGGGTGGCGCGGCTCCTCCGGCGTTCCGTCGATCGCTCCAGCACGTCGACCCCGCCGCCGGCCGACGCCTGAGCGGAGTCGCGACCTCGGTCACGCGCGATGGGCAGGAGCATGCCGTAGGGCTCGCCACCGCGCCGGTGATGATCGCCATGGGCGTCTCGCAGCCACTCGAGGTAGCGGAGGCGCGGCGCCCGCACCGGCAACCGGTGGTGGATGTAGACCTCGTGCACGAACAGGTAGCTGGCGCCGTACGCCGTGACGCCGATGGCCACCCACCAGAGCCATGACGCCAGACCGATCGATGCCGCCGCGAAGAGCAGGAACCCCACGACCGAGAAGCAGAGCGGGAAGAGGTCGTTGCGCTCGACGGGCCCGATGGGTGGCGAGTGGTGGCTGCGGTGCCAGCCCATGCCGATGCGGTGCATCACCCAGCGGTGCCCGGCGTAGCTGACGAGCTCCATCACGCCGAAGGAGACAGCGACGAGCAGGAACGGGATCACGAGCGAACCTCCATGGGCTCCGCGGTGGCCGTCACCGACGACGTCGACGCACCGAGCCGATCCCACACGAGCATCACGAGCGTGAGCAGGGCGAACGCGTAGGCGTACTCCTCGAGGGGGATGTCCCAGATCGGGCGGATGCCGCTCGTGTCGTCGGGCCGGTAGGTGACGATGGGCGCCGACAGCTTGGTGAGCCAACCGTCGACCGGGATCATGAACCCGATGCAGATGGCCAGTGAGATCCAGTAGGCGCGCTCGCGAAGCAACCCGGACCGGAGCACGCCGAGCTCGAGGCCCACCACGCCCACCGCAGCCGCCACTGCGAGGGTGGGGTAGATCGGCATCAGCGCCCCCACCGGCGGAGCATCGACCGCACCGTCTCCAGGGTGAGCAGCCCACAGACGGGGATCACCGTGAAGAAGGCCAGCTCCTCGATGGCCATCCCGCCGGGCAGCGTGGTGCCGACGGTGTACTGCTTGTTGAAGCCCCATGTGCCCGTCGAGGTGGCCCAGAGGTCCCACACCACGAACAGCCCCAACGCAGGCAGGAGCGACAGCGCGAGGCGCTTGGGCTGTCGCCACACCCGCGTGCCGAGGGCGAGCTCGAGGGGCAGCGTGACCAGCACGCACAACCCCATGAGGAGGAGGTACTGGAACCGATCCACGCACCAACCCTACGGGCGCTCGGCGCTGTCCGAGCACCGCCGGTCGGTACGGTTGGGTCATGGCCCTCTACCGGGACGACGGGATCGTCCTGCGCACCCACAAGCTGGGTGAGGCCGACCGAATCGTGAGCATCCTCACGCGGAGCCACGGCAAGGTGCGGGCCGTCGCGAAGGGCGTTCGCAAGACCAAGAGTCGCTTCGGTGCACGCCTCGAACCGATCACGCACCTGCAGCTCCAGTTCTACGAAGGCCGCGGTGAGCTCCAGATCGTCGATCAAGCCGAGACGATCGACCACTTTCGCGCCGTTCGCGAAGATCTCGACCGGCTCACCCGTGCGGTGTCGATGTTGGAGGCAGCCGATCAGCTGAGCCTGGAGGGCGAGGCCAACCCGGCGCTCTACCAGATGCTGCTCGGCGCGCTGCGGGCGCTCGCTGGGCACAGCGGACCGGTCGTCGTGCCGGCGTTCTACCTGAAGGTGCTGTCGCTCGAGGGGTTCGGCTCGACCGTCGACGCGTGCATCGAGTGCGGTGCTACGGAGGACCTCGTGGCCTTCGACCTCGATGCCGGCGGCACCCGGTGCGCTGAGCATCGGGCCGGGACAGCGCTGTCGCCGGAAGGGCTGGCCCTGCTCAACGACATTCTCGGCGGTCGGCTGGGCTCGGCCCTCAACGAGCCGGCGTCAGCCGCGACGTCGGAGATCGACCACCTCGCCACGCGCTCGATGGAGCACCACCTCGAGCGCCGCCTTCGCTCCGTGGCGATCCTCGATCACGGCTGAGGATCGGGCGGTGCTGCGGCCGCTCAGAGGTTCAGAGGCTGAGCCCGTGGCAGGCGAAGCTGGTCGCCAGCGCGAAGGCGTCGTCGCCCGCGGTGGCCGTCGTCGTCCTGGTCCCGAGCTGCGTGAGCGCGGTGCCGTTGAGCGCGTACTCGGTCGCGTGCACCTCGTACTGGTCGTCATTCGTGTTGCTGGCGTCGTAGGCGGTGAGATCGGCGGTGGGGTCGACGTGGGACGCACACTCGAGGCCCGATGCGCTGCCCACGCTCCCACCCACCGGGAGCTCGGCGGGATCCCCGGCCGCGAAGGTCACTCGAGTCAGCCCGCAGCTCGCGAACCGGGCCAGCCCCAGGATCGTGGCCGACGCGCCGGAGCCGGTGCGAGCCCAGATCTCGTCGGCGCCATCGCCGTCGACGTCAGCCCCGCCCAGCACAGAGACCGAACCCCCGGAGAAGGTCGCGATGGCGACGTCGGCGCCCCCGCCCGCGGCGAGGGCCACCTGGAGGTGCCAGTCGCTCTCGCCCACGAGGTAGCTGCGCAGGACGTCGTTGGCCCCATCGCCATCGACGTCGCCACTCGCGCTGGCCACCTCGGTAGCCGCCTTGGGCACGCCGACCGACCCGCACTCGGCCGACGTAGTGGTTGTGGGATCCGATGTGGAGGAGTGCGTCGTGGTGGAGCGTCCCGCGGTGGTCGAGGTGCGGTCGGAGGCCTTGTCGCCGTCGCCGCCACCGCACGCGGTGAGGATGAGGGCGAGCGTGGTCACGAGGACGAGTCCTGATCGCATGGCGCGAGTCTCGGTCACTGGCCCGGGATTGGCGACCAGGTGCGGGCGGCCTCGTCCCACTGGAGCCAGCGGGACTGTGCCGGGTCCCATTGGATGTAGGTGTTGCGAGCCGGGTCCCATTGCGGACCTGGCCCAGCCGGGGGCGGAGGTGCATCGGCGCCGGGCGCGGCCCAGCCCGCCGTGGTGGGGTCGGTGGCCGCAGGAACGGCTGTGCCAGCCCAAGGGCCGGTGGTGGAGTAGGTCACCGCCGTGGCCGGGGGTGCCGTGAGGCCGGGCACCAGGATCGGTGCGCCAGCGGCGGACCTGCGCACGACGAAGGTCTTGGCCGCCATGTCACCGACGCGTCGGTGTCCCTGCGTGCTGACCGATGTGATGAGGCCGACGAGGCCGAGGCACGGGAGGCTGTCGACGATCAGCAGGATCCAGCGCACCAGTGCCCGCCCGACTCCCGGAGCGGTGCCTTCGGCGTTCACGGTCCGGATCCCGGTCAGCACCTTGCCGATGGTCACTCCGGTGAGGCCCTGGATCAACACGAAGAGGAGCAAGGAGAGCCCGAGGAACGCGAAGTTGCCTGCGCTGACCTGGCTCCGATTGAAGTAGGCGCGGTCGCCGAACTGGAAGCACGTCCCCCCATGCTGCGCCGTGAAGTCCGTGCAGAACCTCCCGAAGCCTTGGCCTTCCTGCGCGCGTGTTCGGTACTGCATCTGCGACGTCATGAGCGCTCCGCTGGCCAGCAGCACGAGCCCAAGGTCGATCACGAAGGCCACCACTCGACGTCCGATCACGGCCGTGGGATCGGCGACGAGCTGGGGGGAAGCCATTTGTCCGTTCTACCACTGGCCCTCTGGGCCATCTCGGGATGAGCCACGCCACGGCTGGCCAACGGGTGATCGGCGCGCGCCCGCGCACCGGTAGCCTTGCCGACCATGTCCGCGAGCCCTGATCCCGAGCTGTTCGACAAGGTCGTCAACCTCTGCAAGCGGCGTGGCTTCGTGTTCCCCTCAGCCGAGATCTACGGCGGCTTCCGCTCCGCCTACGACTACGGGCCCCTCGGCGTGCTCATGCTGCGGAACGTGAAGGACGCGTGGTGGCGGTCGATGGTGCAGCTGCGCCACGACGTCGTCGGCCTCGACGCATCGATCCTCAGCCCGCCGCCCGTATGGGAGGCGTCGGGGCACCTGGCGAACTTCACCGACCCGTTGGTCGACTGCAAGAGCTGCCACGAGCGCTTTCGCCTCGACAAGCTCGACGATCCCAACACCTGCCCGAGCTGCGGCACCAAGGACAGCTTCACCGAGGCCCGGCAGTTCAACCTGATGTTCAAGACGCACGCGGGCCCCGTCGAGGGCGCTGGTCACGAGGTGTTCCTCCGGCCGGAGACAGCGCAGGGGATGTTCCTCAACTTCAAGAACGTGCTCGAGACATCGCGCAAGAAGCCGCCCTTCGGCATCGCCCAGGTCGGCAAGTCGTTCCGCAACGAGATCACCCCGGGCAACTTCGTGTTCCGTACGCGCGAGTTCGAGCAGATGGAGATGGAGTTCTTCGTCCCGCCGGAGGACGCGCCGCACTGGTACGAGTACTGGTGTAAGGAGCGCTTCGACTGGTACATCGCTCATGGCATGGCTCCGGAGCTGCTCCGGCTGCGGCCGCACGATGCCGACGAGCTGTCGCACTACTCGTCGGGCACCTCCGATGTGGAGTTCCTCTTCCCGTGGGGCTGGGATGAGCTCGAGGGCATTGCCAACCGAGGCGACTTCGACCTCAACGCCCACGCCACCGCCTCGGGCGAGAAGCTCGACTACTTCGACCCGCAGACCAACGAGCGCTACACGCCGCACGTCATCGAACCGGCGGCAGGCGCCACCCGCACGATGATGGCCTTCTTGATGGCCGCCTACGACGAGGAGGAGGTGCGAGGCGAGACCCGCACGGTCCTGCACCTGCACCCCCGCCTCGCGCCGTACAAGGTGGCGGTGCTGCCGCTGTCGAAGAAGCCCGAGCTCACCGGTCCGGCCCAGGAACTGCTGGCCCGGCTCCAGCCGCACTTCATGTGCGATTACGACGAGACGCAGAACATCGGCAAGCGCTATCGCCGCCAGGATGAGCTGGGCACGCCGTTGTGCATCACGTTCGACTTCGAGTCCGTCGACGATCACGCCGTCACCGTGCGAGACCGCGACACCATGGAACAGGATCGCATCCCGCTCGATCAGATCGTCGAGCACGTGCGCACCAAGCTCGGCCTCTAGACCGGCGGCCCACCGAGGTCGCGCTGAGGCGCTCTGTCGTGAGCTCCGATGGCCCTCGGGTGACTCCAGACCCCTGGTCGCGAGCAATCCATCTGATCAGCTTCCGGCCGCCGTAGGGTGGTCGGGCCGCGAGGGACCATCCCCCGTGGCCGCTACGTCAGCACGGTGTCCTCGTGGCGCTCGGGCGCTCGGTTCCTTCGGGAATGCAGAGACCTCCGGCGGCAGGACCCTGATCCACCGAACCGCCGGAGTATTCCTGTGCCTGCCTTCTTGTTGGCCGAGTC
>JBKJIE010000033.1:0-41648 GCA_046598715.1 Acidimicrobiales bacterium
TCGGTGGTGGCCTCGCCCTGCTGGTACTTGAGGAGGGCCACCTCCTCGGCCAGGGTGCGGGTGCGCTCCTCGAGGCGCGACAGCTCCCATGAGAAGTGGATGACCACCACGAACAGGAAGGCCACGGCCAGCAACAGAAAGGCCGCCGGCGGGTAGAAGATGCCGGCCCGAGCGGCCATCCAGTCGAGCAGCCGGGGGAAGGCGGCGACGACGACCAGCAGCACCCCGATGCTCAGCCAGAGCATGGCGTACTTGGCCCGCAGGCTCCGCTGGCGCACGAGGCGCACCACGAACAGGAGCGCGGCCAGCGTGATGAGGACGACGATGAGATGGGCCCGACCGGTCATGGCGCCGCCACCGGTGTGGGTGTGGCCCGGCGTCGGGTGACCGAGGCGCCCAGCACGACGAGCAAGCGAAGGTAGTGGTACGCAAGCCGGAGCCGACGGGCCGACGCGTCGCCCCCGGCGCGCTGCCGCATGTTGACCGGCACCTCCACGACGTCGAACCCCTCGTAGGTGGCGAGCACGAGCGACTCGACCGACTCCATGTACTCGCTCGGGTACTCGCGGGCGAAGAAGGCCAGCACCTCACGGTTGAAGCCGCGGAAGCCCGAGCTCGTGTCGGTGAACCGATGCCCTGAGAGCAGGCGCACGGCGATCTGGAGCAGCCGCATCGCGCTGCGGCGGGTGCCGCCCACGTCGTAGTGGGCCGACTCCTTCGCGAACCGGCTCCCGATCACCATGTCGGCCCCGGCCTCGAGCGCGTCGAGCAGCTTGTGGATCTGGCTCGGGTCGTGCTGCCCATCGCCGTCGAGCTGGACGGCGGCGTCGTAGTCGCCGTGCACGGCGTAGCGGAACCCGGCTCGCAGCGCCCCGCCGATGCCGAGGTTGAAGGGCAGCTCCAGCACCGCCACGCCCGCCAACCGGGCCACGTCGGCCGTGTCGTCGGTGGAGCCGTCGGACACCACCACCACATCGAGGTGGGGAGCGTCGGCGCGCAGCTCCCGCAGGGTGGCGGGGAGAGCTGCCTCTTCGTTGTAGGCCGGGATGATCACGAGGGCGCGCACGTCGTTGGGTAGTCTAGGAAGTCCCCCTTGTGGGCTCGCGCATCGACGCGGTGCCCCGGCGGCCCCTCGTCATGCAGATCCTCGTCGTCACCGAGTTCCTCCCGTCCTCCGAACGCGGGGAGATCACCGGCGGCGTGGAGGCGTACTGCCATTACGTGGGCCGCGAGCTCGAGCGCGAGCACCAGGTCACCTTCATCGCCGATCGCACCGACGGACAGCGGTGGGACCACGCCTCCCTGGGCTCCATCCCTCGTCGGTTGGCGTTCCTGGTTCGCGCCCTCGTGCAGGGCCTGCGGGCCGATGCCGACGTGGTGATGGGCACCAACTACGTCGTGCATCCGGTGGCCTGGCTGATCGGCGTGCTGCGCCGCCGTCCCGTCGTGTTCTGGTATCCCGACGTGCTCATCGGCCAGTGGCGCAACGGCCAGTTCGGTCGCATCACCGGCGTGATCGGTGAGCTGTCCGAGCGCCTCATCCTGCGCCTGCCCGTCGCCCGCTACATCGCCATCTCCCAGAGCACGGCCGACAAGCTGGTGGCCCACGGCATCAAGCGCGAGCGCATCGACATCGTGCCCTGCGGCTACGACGAAGCCGTGGTGGCCGAGATCGGCACCCCACCGCCCCCGCCACGACCGCGCGTCGTGGTGGTCGGTCGCCTCGTGCCCTACAAGCGAGTCGACCTCGTGCTCGATGCCGTCGCCCGCCTGCGCGACCGGTGGCCCGAGCTCGAGCTGGTGGTGATCGGCCGGGGTCCGGAGGAGGAGCGTCTCGAGGCGCAGGCGCGGGCCCTTGGCATCAGCGGCCAGGTCCGGTTCGCCGGCCACCTGGCCTGTCATGCCGACGTGCTCCGGGAGGTCGCGGGGTCGACGGTGTTCGTGTCGGCCAGCGAGATCGAGGGCTTCGGCATCGTGCTGGTGGAGGCGTCGGCCCTGGGCTGCCCGATCGTGGTCAGCGACATCGCCGTGTTCCGTGAGGTCACTGCTGATGGCACCGGTGGCCTTCTCTTCCGCACCGGCGATGCGGCCCACCTCGCCGAGCAGCTCGATCGCCTCCTCGCCGACCCCGAGCTGCGCGCCGTGAGCGCGCGGGAGGGTCGAGCCCACGCCAGTCGCTATCGGTGGAGCGAGATCGCCCAGCGCACCGCAGCCACCTTCCAGGACGTCGTCCATCCCCACACCAGGAGCACCAGCCATGTCGAGCGCCCCGTCCCGTGAGCTCCGCCGCCTGCGGCAGAGCCTGGCCTTCCACCTCTCTGAGCGGGGTGTGGGTGGCGTCCTGAGCGAGGCCGGCGACGTCGTTCGGTCCTATGTCACCTACCCGTTTCTCAAGGCGCGCTGGGAGCGCGAGCCGCTGCAGTTCCAGGGTCGCACCATCCCGTACGCCCGTCACCACTACAACCGGGCCTGGCGCAACGAGCGCAGCGTCGAGCTCACCTTGGCGCGCGACTTCATGGCCCAGACCGAAGGCCGCACGCTCGAGGTGGGCAACGTGCTGTCGCACTACGACCCCGTCACCCACGACATCCTCGACAAGTACGAGGTCAGCCCTGGCGTGATGAACGACGACATCGTCGACTTCGCACCCGAGGTGCCCTACGAGCGCATCGTGTCGATCTCCACGCTCGAGCACGTGGGCTGGGATGAGCGCCCCCGCGAGCCCGACAAGGTGCTGCGGGCCTACACGAACCTGCGCAAGGTGCTCGCCCCGGGCGGCACCATGCTGCTCACCTGCCCGGTCGGTCAGAACCCGCACCTCGACGAGTACCTCCAGCAGGACGCGCTCGACTTCCCGGTGCGAGTGTTCCTGCGCCGCATCTCGTCGGACAACCGCTGGGTGGAGGTGGGCAAGGACGAGGTGCGGGGCGCGGTCTACGGCTCGCCGTTCCGCAACGCCAACGCCCTGTTCGTGGGCGTGGTGCCCGGCGCCGAACGGCCCTGGCCGGGCTGACGCGGGTTCCAGGCCGGAGAAGGGCCTGTGCCATGATTGTCGACGTCGCGACCGGCACCCTGACGGCGCGCCGACCCTGCTGCTTGCCATGTCGCTGCTGACCCCCCTCCTCTCTCGCCGCGATCTGACGGTCAACCTCACGTTGAGGGAGCTGCGAGGCAAGTACAAGCGGTCCGCCCTGGGCTGGGCCTGGTCGTTGCTCAACCCGATGGCCACGGTGGCCACGTTCGCGCTGGTGTTCCGCTTCTTCCTGAAGGTGCCGGTCACCCAGGGCTCGCCGAGCGGTCTCAAGGTGTTCGCCCTGTACCTCGTGTGCGGCCTCCTGCCCTGGAACTTCCTCGCCAACGGGATCATCGGCGGCATGGGCTCGATCGTGGGCAACGCCAACCTCATCAAGAAGGTGTTCTTCCCCCGCCAGATCCTCGTGCTCGCGTCGACCTTGGCCTGGGGCGTGTCGCTGACCATTGAGCTAAGCGTGGTCGCCGTCGTGCTGCTGATCGCCGGCAACTTCGTGCTGCCGTGGCTCCCCGCCGTGGTGCTCGTGCTCGCACTGCAGGCGCTGTTCGTGCTTGGCATCGCGCTGCTCATGGGCAGCGCCAGCGTGTACTTCCGCGACCTGGAGCACCTCGTGGGCATCGGCCTGCAGCTGTGGTTCTACGCCACGCCGATCATCTACCCGATCTCGCTCGTGCGCGACCAAGCCGTGGCCCATCCGTGGCTGATGCGCCTCTACGACCTCAACCCGATGGTGCACTTTGTGGAGGTGTACCGGAACCTCCTGTACGACCTGCGCGGGCCCACCCTCAACGACATCGCCGTGCTCGTGGTGTCGGCGGCCGTCAGCCTCACCATCGGGGCCCTGGTGTTCGCCCGTCTCGAGCCGCGCTTCGCGGAGGAGCTGTAGTGGCCACCGCTGCCGTCTCCGTCGAGGGCGTGTCGAAGACGTTCCGCCTGCACCGCGACCGCAACCAGACCCTCAAGGCCGCGATCTTGCACCGCAAGCGGGCCGACTACGAGGAGTTCTGGGCCCTCAAGGACGTGTCGCTCGAGGTGCCCACCGGCACCACGTTCGGGCTCATCGGTGAGAACGGCTCCGGCAAGAGCACGCTGCTCAAGTGCATGGCCCAGATCCTGCGCCCCGACAAGGGATCGATCGCCATCGCCGGCAAGGTGAGCGCGCTCCTCGAGCTGGGCGCCGGCTTCCACCCGGAGCTGTCGGGTCGGGAGAACGTCTTCCTCAACGGATCGATCCTCGGCCTCGGCCGCAAGGAGCTGGCCAGCCGCTACGACGAGATCGTGGAGTTCGCAGGGCTCGAGCGCTTCATCGACACGCCCGTCAAGAACTACTCCTCGGGCATGTACGTCCGCTTGGGCTTCTCCGTGGCGATCAACGTCGAGCCCGACGTGCTGCTCGTGGACGAGGTCCTCGCCGTCGGCGATGAGCAGTTCCAGCGTCGCTGCGCGGAGAAGTTCGCCGAGATGCGAGCCCGCGGCCGCACGATCGTGCTCGTGTCCCACGCCCTCGGCAGCGTGCGATCGATGTGCGACCACGCGGCCTGGCTCGACGACGGCCAGCTCCGCTCGTTCGGTCCCGCCAGCGAGGTGATCGACGAGTACCTCGACACCGTGCACACCGACCGCATCGACGAGCCCGAAGGGGTGGGCACGCGCTGGGGGAGCGGCGAAGCCCGGATCGAGCGGATCGAGCTGCTCGACGCCGATGGAACGCCCACCTCGAAGGTGCACACGGGAGAGCCGGTCACCTTCCGCTTCCACTACGAGGCCCACGAGCCCATCGCGAAGCCCGTGTTCGGGCTCGGCCTCCACACCGTCGACGGCCTCCACGTCACGGCGCCCAACACACGGGAGGCCGGTTTGGCCGTCGACCACATCGACGGGTCGGGGACGGTCGACCTCGTCGTCGACCGCCTCATGCTCCTCCCGGGCACCTACGACGTGTCCGCCGCCCTCGCCGACCACGCTGCCCTCCACTTCTACGACTACCGCCACCGCGCCCACCGCTTCGACGTCGGGCCCGGCACGCCGCACGAGACCTACGGCGGGGTCGTCTCGCTCGGTGGTCACTGGCACATCACGTCGTGACGCAGCGGATCCTCGTCGTCACCGCCGACACCCTGGCGCCGCGCATGGCCGGTCCGGCCATCCGAGCCTGGAACATCGCCGGGGCACTGGCGCTCGAGCATGAGGTGCGGCTCGCCACCACCGGGCAGTGCTCGCTCACCGATGCTGCCATCGACGTCCGGGCGGTCGATGACGACGCCCTCCGGGAGCTCGTCGAGTGGTGCGACGTGTTCATCTTCCAGGGCTGGGTGCTGGCGGGGCGGCCGTGGATCGCGGCCACCGACACGGTCATCGTCTGCGACCTCTACGACCCGATGCACCTCGAGCAGCTCGAGCAGGGGCGCGAACACGGTCGCGATGGCCGCAAGGTGGCCGTGTCCGATGCGTCACGCGTGCTCAACGAGCAGCTCCGGCGCGGCGACTTCTTCGTCTGCGCCAGCGACAAGCAACGCGACTTCTGGCTCGGGCAGCTGGCCGGTGTCGGCCGTGTGAACCCGATGGTCTACGACGAAGACGACGCGCTGCGCTCCCTCATCGACGTGGTGCCCTTCGGCCTCGCGGTCGAGCCCCCGGCACGCACCCGTCCTGCGGTGAAGGGCGTCATCCCCGGCATCGCGGCGGACGACAAGCTCATCCTCTGGGGGGGCGGGATCTACAACTGGTTCGACCCCGTGACCTTGATCGACGCGGTGGGCCGGCTGGCGGAGCGCCACCCCGAGGTGCGCCTGCTGTTCATGGGGTTGCGCCATCCCAACCCTGAGGTGGCGGAGATGCGCATGGCGGTGGCCGCCCGCCGCCGGGCCGACGAGCTCGGGCTCACTGCGAAGGTGGTGTTCTTCAACGAGGGGTGGGTGGAGTACGACGATCGCCAGAACTTCCTGCTCGATGCCGACCTCGGGGTGAGCACCCACTTCGATCACATCGAGACGCAGTTCTCGTTCCGCACCCGCATCCTCGACTACCTCTGGGCCGGCCTGCCCGTGGTGAGCACCGGCGGCGACTCGCTGGCTGATCTGATCGAACGGCGCGACCTCGGCTTGGTGGTGCCACCGACCGATGTCGAGGCGCTCGAGACAGCGCTGGAGCAGCTGCTCTTCAACGACGCGCTCGCGGCGCGCTGTCGGGCCAACGCTGCGGTGGCCGCCGCCGAGCTCACCTGGCCCACCGTGCTCGAACCGCTCGTCGCGTTCTGCCGTCGCCCTCGCCGGGCCCCGGATCTGCTCGACCCGCTCCAGCTGCACCTCATCTCGGTGGCCATGGTGGCCCCGCACCCGCCGCTCTGGGCTCGGGTGCGTCGACGCGTCGACCGGGCCCACCAGATCCTTCAGGATGACGGGGTAGGTGCCGTCATCAGTCGTATGCTCTCTCCGATCCGTCGCGCCGCCAGCCGGGTGCGCGACCCTCGATGAACTGGGAACGCCTACTGCTCATGCGCCTCACCACGGCCCGTCGCCGGATCCGCACCACCTCATCCGCCCGCTCGCTCGTCGCCCGTCTCGCCGCCATCGCGGTGCTGGCCACCTCCGTGGTCACCGGGGTCGCCGCACCCGGCCCGGATCCCACCCCGCCCGTCGGCGACGAGGTGATCGCCGTAGGGGATGTGGCCGCTGGTTGGTCGGGATCGTTCCATCCCGCTCACCGGGGTGAGATGGCGGGCTTCACCTGGTCGACGCCCTCCACGGCCGAGCTCAAGGTGCGGGGACGTTCGGCGGACGGCAGCTGGAGCGAGTGGCTCGATCTCGACGGTGGGCTGGCCGAGGCCCCCGAGCGCGCCGAGAGCACCGGCCGGGCGCGGTTCGCCGGTCCGGCGTGGCTCGGGCACGGTCTCGATCTGATCGAGGTGCGCGCCACGAGGGCCGTCCAGGGTCTCGAGATGCACGTCATCGACACCCAAGCCCCTGCGGCTGGTCCGCTCACGGCCCCGGCGGCCACGGCGTTGCCCGCTGCCCCCGCCATCATCAGTCGGGCCCAGTGGGGAGCCGACGAGAGCTGGCGATCAGCGAACGCGGACTGCGACCAGCCCCGCTACGCCGACGACCTCACGTACCTGGTGATCCACCACACGGTGAACGCCAACGACTACTCGGCAGCGGATGCCGCGGCGTTGGTGCGGGGCATCTACCGGTTCCACGTCTTCACCAACGGCTGGTGTGACATCGCCTACAACTTCCTCGTCGATCGCTTCGGCCAGGTCTTCGAAGGCCGCTACGGCGGGATCCGCGAGCCGCTGATCGGCGGGCACGCGGGCGGGTTCAACACGCACAGCACGGGCATCGCCATGCTTGGCGACTTCCAGGTGGGCACGGTTCCGCCGGCCACGTACAACAGCCTGCGCCGGCTCGTGGCCTTCAAGCTCGGGCACCACGGCGTCGACCCCCTAGGCACCACCGTGGTGCACACGGTGGCCCACAGCAGCTCACGGTTCGCGGCCGACCAGGACATCGTCGTGCAGACTGTCGTGCCCCACGGCGACCTGAGCCAGACCACCTGTCCCGGGCAGTACCTCCGCCAGCTCATCCCCACGTTGCGGCGCGACGTCGCCAACGACATCCGTGCCAACAGCGCCGACCGCCGGGTGGTGGGCGACTGGAACGGCGATGGCGTCGACACCATCGGCAACTTCGAGAACGGTTACTGGGGGCTCCGCAACTCGAACACGCGAGGTGGCCCTGACGTCAGCATCCACTACGGCTGGCCTGGCGTCACACCCGTGGTGGGCGACTGGGACGGCAACGGCACCGACACCATCGGGGTGTTCTCTGGCGACACCTGGTACCTGCGCAACTCGAACACGCCTGGACCCGCTGACATCGTGATCCGCTACGGCTGGCCCGCCGTCACTCCCGTCGTCGGCGACTGGAACGGCGATGGCATCGACACGATCGGCATCTACAACGCCGGCTCGTGGATGCTGCGCAACCAGAACACCCCGGGCAACCCGCAGCTGTGGTTCGACTACGGCTGGGATGCCGCGAGGCCCGTCGTGGGCGACTGGGACGGCAACGGCACCGATGGCATCGGCATCTTCTGGGACGGCCACTGGAACCTGCGCCAGCTGGCCGCACCCGGCAGCCCCGACGTCTCCTTCGACTATCGTCCCGCCCCCGGCGAGCGCCCGGTGGCTGGCGACTGGAACAACGATGGCAAGGACGATCCCGGCACCTTCCGCGGGGCGTTCTGGTTCCTGCGCAACACCCTCTCGAGCGGAGTGGCCAGTGCCTCCTTCTGGTTCTGAGGCTCGTCGCCCTCGACTCGGCCGACGGCTGGCGCGGCTGGTGGTCGCCGCGTCCGTGGGCCTCACCGGTCTGGCGGTCGACGCCGCCACCACGGGAGGTCCGGTGTCGGCGGCGACCGCCGACACAGTCACCGTCACGGGACATGGGTGGGGCCACGGCCGGGGTCTGGGCCAGTACGGCTCGCTCGGCTACGCCGTAGACAACGGCTGGAACTACCAGACCATCCTCGACCACTTCTACGGCGGCACCACGCCGGGCACCCAGGCCAACGACGTCATCGGCGTGCAGCTCACGGCGTGGACGGCCAAGACCGTTGCCGTCACCTCCGCGGCACCGTTCCGCGTCGGCCAGTGGGGCGCGCCGGGATCCGGGCTGGGGCTGGTGGGTGGCGGGTCGCTGGCGGAGGTCTTCGTCTCCGCTGGCAAGTGGTACATGCAGACGTGGGAGGGCGGGTGCGACCGCACGGCTGGCCCCTACGGGCCGTACGAGATCGGCGACCCCACGATCGTGCCGAGCGCACCAGGCGACACGATCGGTTCGCTCCTGACGCTCTGCGGCGCGACTGAGCGGCGCACCTACCGAGGGTCGCTCCACATCGCCACGGTGTCGGGCATCACGAACCTGGTCAACGACGTGCCGATGGAGAGCTACCTCCGCGGGGTCGTGCCACGCGAATCGCCGGCGTCATGGGGTTCGTCAGGTGCGACGGATCCGGTCACCGGCAAGCCGTGGGGGTTCCACGCGCTGGCGGCGCAGGCCGTAGCCGCTCGGTCATACGCCTGGGCCGAGAACCGCTCACCGGGCAACTGGAAGACCTGCGACACCACCGCGTGCCAGGTCTATGGCGGCGCCTTCCTCAACGGGGCGGCCATCGAGGACAGCCGGTCCGATTCGGCCATCGCCACCACCGCTGGTCTGGTCCGTCGTGCCTCCGGGGGCGCTGTCTCCCGCACGGAGTTCTCGTCGTCCACGGGAGGTTGGTCGGCCGGGGGCACCTTCCCCGCGGTCGTCGACGACGGCGACGACGTCACCTCGAACCCGAACCACAACTGGCAGGTCTCCATCCCGATCGCCTCGATCCAGTCCGCCTACCCGTCCATCGGCAACCTGGTTCGCTTCCAGGTGACGCAGCGAACTGGCGTCGGGGCGGACGGTGGGCGGGTGAGTCGGATGAACGTCGTGGGCAGCTCGGGCACGGTGACCGTGACGGGCAACGAGTTCCGGAGCACGTTCGGCCTGCGATCTGATTGGTTCACCCCGCAAGATCCGCCTCCGCCACCCCCGGCCCCGCACGACCCGGTGACCGGGTGGTACTTGCGCAACGGCGTGAGCCCCGGCTCGCCGGACATCCAGATGGCCTACGGCGGCGCACCGGTGGAGACCATCGCCTGCGACTGGGACGGCAACGGCACCGACACGGTGGGCGTCTACGTGAGCGGCACCTGGTACCTCCGGAACAGCAACACTCCAGGCCCGCCGGACATCACGATCAGCTATGGCGCCGCGGGGTACCAGCCTGTTTGCGGCGACTGGGACGGCAACGGCACCGACACGATCGGCGTCTACGTGGCCGGCACCTGGTACGTGCGCAACAGCAACACGCCCGGCGCGCCCGACCTCACGGTGGCCTACGGCTACTCCGGCACCCGCGGCGTGGTGGGCGACTGGGACGGCAACGGCAGCGACACGTTCGGCGTGTTCGACCACGGCTACTGGTTCCTGCGCAACAGCAACACCCCTGGCCCGCCGAGCACCTCCGTGGCCTACGGCGGCTCCAACGACTCCCCGGTCGTCGGCGACTGGGATGGCAACCGCACCGACACCATCGGCGTCTACGTGTTCGACACCTGGTACCTGCGCGACGACCTCGCTGGCGGTTCCCCCACCCGCACGGTCCGCTACGGCTTCGGCGGCACCCGAGCCGTGCCGGGCAACTGGGACGGCATCGGCGGTTCGGGGATCGGCATCACGGTCGAGCAGTAGCCCGCCGCGGCCACAGGGCGACGGCCCCGCCTGCTGGGCGGCGCGCAGGCGGGGATCTCTAGGGCAGCTGTCTCGGTCAGCCATCGGGTCGATCGATGCCGATGCCATGCAGACTCTCGGCGAACTCGGCGAGGGCGGCCTCGAGGTCCTCGATGATCGGCGCTCCCGGGCTCGTTCCTTGCGATGCTCGTGCTTGTGGTGGCGGTCGATCGGCGAGGCGCTCCTGGGGCCGTACAGCCAGCAATCACGGGAAGAACTTGTCCGAATCGGACTTGACGGCGAACGTCAGTTCGATATACGGGGGGCTTCCCCTTCGGGACCGAGGTGACGGTCCCCGCAACCGTGAGCGACTGCGCTGCCCTGCTGATGGCGGCGCCCCGACCCGGAGGAGGACCGCGATGGCTACCGATGTTGCCGACGTGCTCGCCCGGGCTGGCGCGCTGCTCGCGGAGGTGCGCGATGCCGATCTCGACGGCCTCGACGACGACTCGCTCTCTGATGCGGTGCTCACCATGCAACGGTTGCGCGGGGGCCTGGATGCCGCCGAGGCCCGGGTGCTGGCGCGTTGGGACGCGCAGGGCTGCTGGCGAGCGTCGGGTGCCAAGACCGGTGCCGCCTGGTTGGCCTGGAAGCAGCACCTCCCGATCGGCGTGGCGCGCCAGAGGCTGTGTCACGCAAAGGCGATGCGCACCCTGCCCGTGGTCGAAGAGGCCTGGGCCGACGGTGCGATCGACCGGGCGCATGTCACCACGCTGCTCGGTGCGCGCACCGCACGCACCGCCGAGGTGTTCGACCGCGAGCACAAGACCCTCCTCGACATCGCACGCGACAGCTCGTTCGACCACTTCAAGCGGGCGTGCGACCGCTTCGAGATGGTCGTCGATCCCGATGGTGCCGAACAAGGCGCCGGCGACGACCGCGACGCCCGGGAGCTCCACCTCTCCCAGAGCTTCGGTGGCATGTGGTTCGGACGCACGACGCTCGACCCCGTCTCCGGTGAGATCGTCGACTCGACGCTGCGCCTCATCGAGCGCGAGCTCTTCGAAGCCGACTGGGCCGCCGCCAAGGAGCGCCTGGGCCGCGCCCCGCTCATCATGGAGCTCGACCGCACCCCCGCCCAACGCCGCGCCGATGCCCTCGTCGAGATGGCCACACGGGCCCGCATCGCCCCGGCTGGCGGTCGCCGCCCGGCGCCCCTGTTCACCGTGGTCGTCGGTCTCGACACGCTCACCGGCCCCGTCCTCGAGATGTTCAACCGCAACCCGATCACGCCGGGCACTGCGGCCCGGCACCTCACCGACGCGGAGCTCGAGCGCATCGTGTTCGACGGGCCCTCCCGCGTGATCGATGTCGGCGTGCGTCGTCGGTTCTTCCCCGGCGCCCTGCGCCGGGCCATCGAGGTGCGCGACCGCACCTGCTTCCACCCCAGCTGCAACGACGTGCCCGAGCGCCTCCAGATCGACCACATCCACGACGCCTCCAAGGGCGGCGAGACCACCCAGGACAACGGCCAAGGCGGCTGCGGCTTCCACAACCGTTGGAAGTACAACCATCCCAGCAGCAGCGACGATCCCGACGCCGACCCATTTCCGCCCTTCGGCTGACGTCGCGGGGCACGCCGGAAGTCAGGAACGAGATCGACGCAGCGGCCCCGCGGCCTCCCGCTCCGCGCGGATCCGCTCCAGCAGCACCGACGCCGGCTCATCCCAAGGACCCTGCGGCACCAACTGCCCCCTAAACGCGGCTGCGAGGATCGAACGACGGAGGGCCTTGGCCTGCGCAAGCCCGCGCTCGATCTCAGCTTGAAGCCCGTACGGCGACACCGACATGGCGTGCAGGTTCACGGACCGGTAGTCCTGCACGACCCAGCCGGGGCGCTTGCTGCTCGGGGGCGACGTAGCCGGGGTCGTCAGGGGACCTGTCCGGTCGATCGTACGGAAGCTTCGTGTCCTGCGCTGCCACCCGCAGGGCCTGACCAGCGTCTACGGCGTCCTCGGCCTGCGGTCACCAACGAGCGCACGGAAGGCGGCGGCGAGGGTGAGGGCCAGGCCGGCCGCGAACCACGCCCGCGGCCAGGCGCGCAGCTCGCCGCGGGTGAAGGGTGGGTGCTGTGGGTCATAGGCGCGTTCGAACCGCACCTCGGTGGCTCGTGGGCGGCCGAGTCGGCACCACGCTCGTACGAGCGGGTCCTGGCTCGCTCCCTCGAGAGAGGCGGCGGGCTCGCGCTCCCCGGCCGAGGCGGCCACGCCTGACCCCGTCGGGACGTCGAAGCTGAGGACACCGATGGCCGGTGTCGCCAGCTTGTACGTCGTGAACCCGGTGCGGAACGTCGCGTCCCGTGTGGCCCCGACGATGCCGTTGGTGGATCGCACCCGCAGTGTCGCCGGTGGTCGCTCGAGGCCGACCTGGATGACCTCCACCGGGCAGGTGGCATCGAGCACCACCGCCTTGGCGCTGACGAGGCCGTCGTTCCAGGTCTGGTCGATGACTGGAGCCAGCGCCCGGTCGATCGCCGTGCCGCCGTACGCGGTCGTGAGCTCGTAGGTGGCAGTGAGGTAGTGGTCGGTGAGATCGATCTCCTGCCAGAGCGCGAACGAGGCGATGGCGAGCACGAAGGTGGTGGCCCAGCGTGGGCCAGCCACGGCCAGCGCGGCCGCTCCCAAGCCGAGGAGGAGGGGCACGAGCGCCACGTAGACGTACCGGCCCAGGAGCACGCCGCTGCCACCGAGCACATAGAAGAAGAAGCCCACCATGGCGGCAAAGGCAACCGGGAACGAGAGCCCCAGCGCAGCCACCGTCATCGCCTCAGGCCGTCGCCATCGCCGGAGAGCGGCGATCAGGCCTACCGATCCCAGGACCACGGTCAGCACGTCCCAGGTGCGGCGGTAGCTGGCCTCGCCGGTCAGCAGTCCAGCCTCCCAGAAGGTCACCCGCGCGCCCTCCCAATGGCGATGGAGGGCGTGGAGACCGGGTTCGAGGACCGTTTGGAGGCTCCCGGTGATCGCGTCGACCGCTGAGGCGCCGCTGATCGCCTTGTAGATGACGAGGTTCCAGGCGATCCAGGGCAGGGTGAAAGCAGCGGCGCCCACCCCCGCGGCGACGATGCGCCGAACCCAGTGATTGGTGGTGGCCAGACCGTTTCGGTGCTGCACGAAGGCCACGATGGCGACGAGTGGGAAGAGGCCAAGCGCGGTGGTCTTGCCCACGAACACCGCACCGGCGGCCGCCCCGGTGACCGCCGCGGGCGCCCACCGGGGGCTGGCCGCGGCTCGGGTGGCGAGCAGGAGCACCGCCGCGGAGCCCGTCATGATGAGCGTGTCGTTGGACACCGTGGCCGCCGTGGCGGAGAACCCGTTCACGCACACCAGCAGGCCCGGCCCGAGCAGCCAGGCCAGTGGCCGGTCGGGGAGGAGGCGGCGAGCCAGCAACCAGGCGAGGGGGATGGCGAGCGCGCCCAGGAGCACCGATGCCAGTCGCACGGTGTAGAGGGCGGCGAGGGGGCTCACGGCGTCGCCGATCCAGTAGGCCGGCACCATGAGTGCGTAGTACGTCGGTCCGTGGATGCCTTCGTACTGCTCGCGGGCCGCCCCCCAGTTGTCGTCGGCGGCCGTGGGCGAGAACGGACGGCTGCGGGCGAAGTAGGTGGGAGACGCCTTGGCGATGCTCATGACGGCGTTGGAGACCCGATCGCGGCCCACGGTGGGGATGCCGTGCCCCGTCGCCAGCGACTCGACGTAGCCGAAGTGCTGAGCCTCGTCGACGGGACTCCACGTCTCGAAGGTCACCGCCCAGTACCCCCCGCGCGCCACGGCGCACAGGGTCAGCAGGGCCAGCACCACGACGTGATGTCGCGGCAGCCCTCCTGCGCTCACGCGCCGTCCGTCGGGGCTGCGGTCTGCCGGAGCGCGTCGAGGATCCGCTGCGCCCCCGAGAGCACCGACAGCTCGTGGGTGCGGAGCTTCGCCTCCACGTCCTCCAGCACGGCCCGCACCGCGCCATTGCCCTCGAGATCCTCGAGGATGCCCTCTCGCACCTCACGCCACATCCACGTCACGGCCTGTTCGGCCCGGAGGGCGTCGAGTCGACCAGCATCGCGGAGCGCCGCATGCAGCCCTGCGATCTGCTGCCACACGTCGTCGATGCCCCGACCCTCGAGCGCGGAGACGGCGATCACCGGCACCGTCCAGCCCTCGTGCTTGGGCCGCATCAGCTGGAGGACCGAGCGGTGATCAGCCAGGGCCCGTTCCGCCGCCGGACGCAGGTCGCCATCGGCCTTGTTGACGACGATGACATCGGCCAGCTCCAGGATGCCCCGCTTGATGCCCTGCAGGTCGTCGCCGCCGCCGGGGGCGACCAGCACCACGAAGCAGTCGACCATCTCCGCCACAGCCGTCTCCGACTGCCCCACCCCGACCGTCTCGATGAGCACCACGTCGAAGCCCGCGGCCTCGCAGAGGAGACTGGCCTCGCGTGTGCGGCGGGCCACGCCGCCCAGGTGCCCGGCGGTGGGTGACGGACGGATGAACGCATTGGGATCGCGCGCCAGGCTCTCCATGCGGGTCTTGTCGCCCAGGATGGACCCACCCGACACGCTGCTCGACGGGTCGACGGCCAGCACCGCCACCCGGTGACCCGCACCGGTGAGGTCGGTGCCGAGGGCCTCGATCAGCGTGGACTTGCCGGCGCCGGGGGTTCCACTGATGCCGACCCGGATCGCGGACCCCGTGCTCGACAGGACGGTGTCGAGCACGTGCGCGGCGCGTGTGCGGTGATCCGCTCTGGTCGACTCCACCAGCGTGATCGCTTGGGCCAGCGCCCGACGGTCGCCTCGTCGTATCCCGTCGGCGAGGTCGGCGACGCTGGGTGTCATGCGGTTGGCTTGCGCGCCCGCACGAGGTCGAGCACGGCCTTGGCGGCTTCAGGGATCTTTGTCCCGGGCCCGAACACGGCGGCCACGCCGGCCTGCTGCAAGAATGCGTAGTCGGCCGGTGGGATCACCCCACCGCACACGACCACGACATCGCCGGCCCCCGCGGCTCGTAGCTCCTCGATGAGCTGCGGGACAAGAGTCTTGTGCCCCGCGGCCTGGCTGGACACGCCGACCACGTGGACGTCGTGGTCGACGGCGTCGCGGGCCACCTCGGCGGGGGTCTGGAAGAGCGGACCGACGTCGACGTCGAAGCCGATGTCGGCAAAGGCTGTGGCGATGACCTTGGCCCCGCGGTCATGGCCGTCTTGGCCCATCTTCACGACGAGGATGCGCGGACGTCGGCCGGTCTCGGCGACGAAGGCGTCGACGTCCGCTCGGATGGTTGCGAATCCCTCGTCGTCCTGGAAGGCGGAGCCGTACACACCGGAGATCGTACGGATCTGCGCGTGGTGCCGACCGAAGACGGCCTCCATGGCGTCGCTCATCTCGCCGACCGTGGCCCGCGCCCGAGCGGCATCGATGCACAGGGCCAGCAGGTTCTCGGTGCCGGCGGCACCCTCGCGCAGGGCGTTCAGGGCCTTCTCGCATGCGGCGTCGTCGCGCTCGGCCCGCACCTTCGCGAGCCGTGCGACCTGCTGATCGCGGACCATGGTGTTGTCGATGTCGAGGACGTCGACGTGGTCGGGGTGCTCGGAGCGGTACTTGTTGACCCCGACGATCACCTCCTCGCCGCGGTCGACGCGCGCCTGGCGTCGAGCCGCCGCCTCCTCGATCCGGAGCTTGGGCATCCCGGACGCAACGGCCTTGGTCATCCCGCCGAGCGCCTCGACCTCTTCGATGATCGCCCAGGCCCGATCGGCGAGATCCTTCGTGAGCGCCTCGACGTAGTAGGAGCCACCCAGCGGATCGACCACGGAGGGGATGCCGGTCTCCTCCTGGATGATGAGCTGCGTGTTGCGGGCGATGCGAGCGGAGGTCTCGGTGGGGAGACCGAGGGCTTCATCGAAGGAGTTCGTGTGCAGGCTCTGCGTGCCACCCAGCACGGCGGCCAGGGCTTCGACAGTGGTGCGCACGATGTTGTTGTATGGGTCTTGTTCGGTGAGCGACACGCCGCTGGTCTGGCAGTGGGTGCGGAGCATGAGCGAGCCGGTCTGCTTCGGGGCGAAGGGCTCGATCACGCGGTGCCACAGCAGGCGGGCGGCGCGGAGCTTGGCCACCTCCATGAACACGTTCATGCCGATGGCGAAGAAGAAGCTGAGGCGCCCGGCGAACTCGTCGATGTCGAGGCCGCGGTCGACGGCGTAGCGGACGTACTCGAGGCCGTCGGCGATCGTGAAGGCCAGCTCCAGGTCGGCCGTGGCCCCCGCCTCCTGCATGTGGTAGCCGGAGATCGAGATCGAGTTGAACCGCGGCATGTGCTGCGAGGTGTGCTGGATGATGTCAGCCACGATCCGCATGCTCGGCTCGGGCGGGTAGATGTAGGTGTTGCGGACCATGAACTCTTTGAGGATGTCGTTCTGGATCGTGCCGCTGAGCTGATCCTGCCCCACTCCTTGCTCCTCGCCGGCCACCACGTAGCAGGCCAGCACGGGGAGCACCGCGCCGTTCATCGTCATCGACACGGACATCTTGTCGAGCGGGATCCCGTCGAAGAGGATCTTCATGTCCTCGACCGAATCGATCGCCACACCGGCTTTGCCGACGTCGCCCACCACCCGCGGGTGGTCTGAGTCGTAGCCGCGGTGCGTGGCCAGGTCGAAGGCCACCGAAACGCCCTGCTGCCCCGCAGCGAGGTTGCGGCGGTAGAACGCGTTGGACTCCTCAGCGGTGGAGAACCCGGCGTACTGCCGGATCGTCCACGCCCGACCCGTGTACATCGTGGCCCGCGTGCCCCGCACGAACGGCGCAAACCCGGGCAACCCGCCCAGGTGCTCGACACCGTCGAGGTCAGCCTCCGTGTACAGCGGCCGGACCGGGATGCCCTCGGGGGTGTCCCACACCAGGGAGTCGGGGTCGGCTCCCTTCAGGTCCTTGCTGGCGAGGGCCCGCCAGTCGTCCAAGGTCGGCTCGTCGTCGGTCATCGGTTGGAAGCCTAGGAGCGGCCTGTTCGGGGAGCGAAACGGACGGGGGCCTCCTGTGCCCGCCCCTACGATGACGGGATGGCGCTTCGGTTCGTGATCATCGGCGGCGGGCCGGCGGGCAACGTGGCGGCCTCCCACGCGACGAGGCTCGGCGCCGAGGTCACCCTCATCGAGAACGACATCATCGGCGGTGCCGCCCACCTGCGCGACTGCATCCCCTCGAAGGCGATGATCGCCACTGGTGGCGCCCTGGCCGCGGTTCGTCGGTCGCCGGAGATGGGTCTGACCGTGGCCAGCGCCGAGGTCGACACCGTGGCCCTGCGGGCTCGCATCGAGGCCATCGAGCGCAAGCTCGAGCACGGCACCCAGCAGCTCCTCGACAGCCAGGGCGTGCGCATCCTCAGGGGTCGCGGGCATCTGAAGGGACCCCACGAGGTGGTGGCTGACACGCCCGACGGCGTGGTGGAGGTGGAAGCCGATGCCATCCTCCTGGCCACAGGCAGTCGGCCCCGGCTGCCCGATTGGGCCGAGGTCGACGGCGACCGGGTGCTCTGCACCCGCGACGCCTACCCACCCGTCACCTGGCCCGCGCACCTCGTGGTGATCGGCTCCGGGGTCACCGGCGTGGAGTTCGTGCACATGTTCTCCTCGCTGGGCAGTGAGGTCACGCTCATCGTGTCTCGGCAGCAGGTGCTGCCGCAGAAGGATCCTGAGGTGGCGGCGGCCCTCGAGGAGGAGCTGACGCGCCGGGGTGTCCGTCTGCTCAAGGGGGCCCGGGCCATCGGCATCGACCGGTCAGGAGATGACGTGGTCGTGCGCTGCGACGACGGTCGCAGCGCCCCCGGCTCCCATGCCCTCCTCGCCATCGGCTCGATCCCCAACAGTGACGGCCTGGGCCTCGATGCGGCCGGGGTCGAGGTCGATGCTGGCGGGTACGTGCAGGTCGACGAGAGCTGCCTCACCAACGTGGGGCACATCTACGCGGCGGGCGACCTCTCCGGAAAGCTGCCGCTCTCCTCGGTGGCCTCGATGCAGGGCCGCAAGATCGCTGAGCACGTCACGGGCGCGCGGTCTCGCACCAACCGAACGCTCGACTACGACAAGGCGGCGTCAGCCATCTTCACGGTGCCCGAGATCGCCGACGTGGGCCTCGCGGAGGCCGACGCCTTCGCCATGGGTCGCAAGGTGCGGGTGACCAAGGTGCCCTTCTCGGTGTCCCCGAAGGCCCTGATCGAGAGCCACAGCCGTGGCTTCGTGAAGTTCGTGAGCGATCCGGCCACCGGTGTGGTGCTCGGGGGTTCGGTGGTCGGCCGCCATGCCGCCGAGCTCATCTCGGTGCTCGCGGTGGCCGTCACCAACGGGCTCACGGTCGACGACATCGTCGACAGCCTCCTCGTGCACCCTTCCCTGTCCGAGGTGCTCGCCGAGGCCGCTGAGTAGCTCGCCGATGCCGTTCATCACCGGCCCCGCGCTGGTAGCCGCTGCGCTCGTGGCGCTCGCTGGCGCCCAGAAGCTGCTCGATCCCGTGATGACGGTCGGCGCTCTGCGCGCCATGCGGCTCCCGGCGTCGAGCACGATGGTGCGGGCCGGAGCGGCCGTTGAGCTCGCCCTGGGCGTGGGGGCGGTGGCCGTGGGTGGCGCGCTGCTGTGGTGGCTGCTGGCCCTGAGCTACGTGGCCTTCGCCGTCTTCGTGGTTGCGGCACTCCGCCGGGGGACGATGATCGGCTCGTGCGGCTGCTTCGGTCGTGAGGACACCCCGCCCCACGTCGTGCACGTGGTGCTGAACGTCGGACTGGCCGGGGTGGCGGCGATCGCGGCGATGTCGTTGCCCGGCGCACTGATCGACGAGGTGGTCGACCACCCTGGGCAAGGCGCCGCCGTCGCCCTCCTCGCTGCCGGCTCCCTGTACCTGCTCTATGCCGCCTACGTGGAGCCCCCCCGCGTCCGATGAACACAGCTTCTGTGTGCACCCAGCCACGCCATGCGTGGCTGGGTGCACACAGAAGCGGCTACTCGATGATGACGACGATGTCGCCGGCCCCCACGGACTGGCCGGGGGTGACCTTGATCTCCGCGATGGTGCCGGCCTTGTCGGCTGCGATGTTGTTCTCCATCTTCATCGCTTCGAGCACGCAGACGGCCTGACCCGCCTCCACCTCCTGGCCCACCTCCACGAGGATCTTCACGATCGTGCCCTGCATCGGCACGGCCACCTTGCCGCTGCCGGCGGCGGCGCCGCCGCCCGCAGCCGCGGCGCGTCGGGGACGTGATCCGGCGGCGTTGCCACCACCTGCCGCGACGGCAACGGGGAGGTCGGGCACCCACATCCGCACGGCGAAGCGCCGACCGTTGACCTCGACGTCGACGTCGCGGCGCACCTTGTCCGGCTCGCCGTCGCCCGCGGGCGACGCGCTCGGAGCCGACGAGACGCCGGTGAGGTCGAGGTTGGCCTCGACCCACTTCGTGGAGTGCTTGGCCGCCGCGAAGTCCGCGTGGCGGAGGATGGCGAGGTCGGCCGGGATCGTGGTGGCGATCCCCGAGATGCGCATCTCTCCGAGCGCACGGATCATGCGGGCGATGGCCGTGGGCCGGTCGCGGCCCCACACGACGAGCTTGCCGACGAGGTTGTCGTAGTACTGGCTGACCTCGTCACCCGACTCGTAGCCGCCGTCCCAGCGCACGCCGAAGCCGTCCGGTGGGACGAGCTCGGTGATCGTGCCGGGAGACGGGAGGAACTTGCCCTCGGCGGGGTCCTCCGCGTTGATCCGGACCTCGATGGCGTGCCCTTGGAGGTGGATGTCGTCCTGGGTGAACGAGAGCGGCTCGCCCGAGGCGACGAGGATCTGCTCCCGCACGAGGTCGAGGCTCGAGACCATCTCGGTGACCGGGTGCTCCACCTGCAGGCGGGTGTTCATCTCGAGGAACCAGAACTCGCCGTCCTGGTAGAGGAACTCGACGGTGCCGGCGTTGTAGTAGCCGCACGCCTTGGCGACCTTCACCGCCGCCTCGCCCATCGCCTGACGGGTCTCGGCCGGGAAGGCGGGGGCGGGGCTCTCCTCGATCAGCTTCTGGTGACGACGCTGGATCGAACAGTCGCGCTCACCGATCCACACCACGTTGCCGTGGGTGTCGCCGATGATCTGCATCTCCACGTGGCGCGGCCAGGTGAGGTAGCGCTCGACGTAGCACTCGGCCCGACCGAAGCCCTTGAGGGCCTCCGACTGGGCGGACTCGAGTGCCGCCGGTGCCTCGTCCGGCGATGCGACGACGCGCATCCCGCGGCCGCCTCCGCCGTAGGCGGCCTTGATCGCGATGGGCCACCCGAACTCGTCGCCGAAAGCGATCACCTCGTCGGCGGAGGTGAGGAACTCGGTGGTGCCCGGCACGCCGGCCACCCCGGCGGCCTGCGCGGCGATGCGGCTCGACACCTTGTCGCCCATCACCTCGATGGCTTCGGGCGGCGGTCCGATGAAGGCCACGCCTCGGTCGGTGATGGCCCGAGCGAACTCGGTGTTCTCGGAGAAGAACCCGTAGCCGGGGTGCACGGCATCGGCGCCCGACTGCTCGATCACCTCGAGGATGCGCTCGGTGTTGAGGTAGCTCTCGGCGGCTGTTTGGCCCCCGAGCGCATAGGCCTCGTCGGCCAGGCGGACGTGGAGCGCGTCGCGATCGAGGTCGGAGTAGACCGCCACCGTGGCGATGCCCATCTCCTTGCAGGCGCGGATGACCCGGACGGCGATCTCGCCCCGGTTGGCGATGAGGACCTTGGTGAGCACGCCATATGGTTACCCGGGTGCCGGGTGGACGTGCCAGATCAGCGTTGTCGAGCGGTGCAGGGGCTCGCTTCGCTGACGTCCGTTGGGTGGGTGAGACGGGGTCGACGAACGCCGACGCGATGGCGCTCGCCCGTGCCGGTGAACCGGAGGGCATCGTGGTGGTGGCCGACCACCAGAGTGCTGGTCGGGGGCGGGCCGGTCGCACGTGGGTGGCCCCGCCGGGCGGTTCGCTGCTCCTGTCCGTGCTGCTGCGTCCGCCCCCGTCGGTGATGGATCTCAGCACCATGGCCGTGGCCGTGGCTGCTGTCGAGGCGCTCGAGTCGCTGGCCGGCTTCGCCCCGCGGCTGAAGTGGCCCAACGATCTGGTGTGGCCCGGCGACGGCTCGGCTGGCGATCGCAAGCTCGCTGGCGTGCTCGCGGAGGCCGACTGGCCGGGCGTCAAGCCTGAGGCAGGAATGGTCGCAGAGGTCGGGGTGGCCGTGGTCGTGGGCATCGGGATCAACGTCCACTGGCCCCTCGATGTGCCCGAGGATCTCGCGGAGATCGCGGTGGCGTGCAACCACATCGCCGATGTCGCCATCGACAGGGAGGATCTCCTCGTCGCCGTGCTCCGCCATCTCGATGTCCACTACTCGTTGTTGCTCGCGGGCGATCGTGCGCCGCTGCTGGAGGCATGGCGAGCTCGCTCGGCCACGCTCGGGCGCCGCGTGCGCGTCGACCTCGGCACCGAGGTGGTCGAGGGCGTGGCCGCGGACATCACGCCCGCGGGGCACCTCGTCGTGGACACGAGCACGGGGCCGCGGTCGATCGCGGTGGGTGATGTCGTCCACCTGCGGCCGGGCTGAGACCGCGGAGCAGCCGCGGTAGGCGGCGCCGGGCGCTGGCTAACCTGACGCAGGTGGTGCACGCGACCGGACCCCGCCGAGGTCACCGATTGAGCCACCGATGAGCCTCGGAGGCCGACTGGTCGACCGGGCCACGGCGGCCGCCGACGCGGGTCTCGACCGTCGCGGGTTCCTGCGTCGGTCGGCGCTGGTGGGCTCGGCGCTGGCCATCGCCCCTGGTCGCTACCTCCTTCGTCCGGGCAGCGCCTACGCCGCGATCTGCAGCTGCAGCGGCAGCGCGTGCGGCTGTGGATCGGCCTGCTGCGACGGCTACACCGAGTTCTGCTGCACGATCACGGGCCGCAACTCGTGCCCCCCCGGCACCACCACGGGCGGCTGGTGGAAGGCCGACGGGTCAGGCCTGTGCAGCGGCGCCCCTCGCTACTACCTCGACTGCAACGTCGTGCCGCCGAACAACCCGTGCGCCTGCGGGTGCGCCAACGGGAGCTGCGGCAACCGCAAGGCCTGCTGCACGAGGTTCCGCTATGGGCAGTGCCATCAGGAGATCGCCACGATGGGCCCGATCATGTGTCGGGTGGTGACCTGCACGCCGCCCTGGCAGTTCGATCCGAGCTGCACCACGGCCACGCTCACCGACAACAACACCCGATTCCACGACGCCGCGTGTCTCCACGCCAGCGCGGCCGCATCGCCGGTGGGGTGGTACCTGCGCAACGACACCGAGCCCGGTAGCCCGGACATCGCACTGACCTACGGCGTGAGCGACTGGGTGATGCTCGCGGGCGACTGGACCGGTGACGGCTCCGATTCGATCGGTGTGTGGGATCCGTCGACGGGCACGTTCTATCTGCGGAACTCGAACACGCCGGGCGACCCGGACATCGCCGTGCAGCACGGCGCCTCGGGATACGTGCCCGTGGTCGGGGACTGGACGGCTCAGGGCTTCGATTCCATCGGTGTCTACCGCGACGGATCGTGGTCGCTCCGCAACTCGAACACCCCCGGTTCGCCCGAGATCTCCCTGGACTACGGGGCCAAGGGCTACCGGCCGATCGTCGGGGACTGGAACGGTGGCGGGGCCACCTCCCTCGGCGTCGTTGGGCCCGCCGCCGCCCCTCCGCCCGCTCAGCGCGACAGCGAGTGGCTGCTCCGCACGGAGAACACCCCAGGCCCCCCGACCAACGCCGTCACCTACGGCACGAACGGCATGGTCCCGATCGTGGGCGACTGGGACGGCACCGGCTCCGAGACGATCGGCATGTACGACCCGGTGCGCACGACCTTCGATCTCCGCAACTCCCTCACCCCGGGGGCGCCCGATGTCACGTTCGCCTTCGGAAGTCCCGGTCAGATCCCCGTCGTGGGCGACTTCTTCGGCAGCGGCCGGGCGAGCGTCGGCACCTACGCCGACGGGAAGTGGTCGCTTCGCGGCGCGCTGCGCGGCGGCGCGCCCGACCTCGTCTTCCGCTACGGCTCGGCCGGCTGGCTCCCCGTCGTGGGCGACTGGACCGGAGCGGGTGTCGATTCGATCGGCGTGTGGGATCCGTCGACGGGCACGTTCTACCTGCGTGCCTCCGCCACCCCCGGGCCGCCCGACATCGTCGTCCGCTACGGCGTGCGGGGCTATGTGCCGCTGGTGGGGGACTGGACGGGGAAGGGGTTCGATTCGATCGGTGTGTGGGATCCGTCGTCGGCCACCTTCTACTTGCGCAACTCCAACACGCCGGGGGCTCCGGACATGGCCGTGTCCTATGGCGCCCGGACGTATCGGCCGGTCGTCGGCGACTGGGACGGCAGCGGCACCACCACCATCGGGGTGGTCGTGTGACCGCGGTGGTGGTGGCGCTCGGTCTCTTGGTGGTCCTGCTCGGTGTCCTCGTGGTGGGCCTGCTGCAGAGCCATGCCCAGATCCTCCGGGCGCTCCATGGCCTGGGGGTGGACCTGAGCCCGAGCGGGAGCGATGCCCTGCCGAGGCCGGTCGCCGGGCCGCTCGGGGCCGGGGCGACGGTGCCAGCGAGCGTGAGTGGACTCGATCCGATGGGAGGCGCGGTGTCCGTTGCCCTCGTCGGCGAGGGGCGTCTCACCCTGCTCGGGTTCCTCTCGAGCGGCTGCCTCACCTGTCGGCCCATGTGGGATGCCATGGGTGCGGATGAAGCCGCGATCCCCGGCGGCGCCCGCCCCGTCGCCGTCACCAAGGGCCCGCATGAGGAGAGCCCCGCGTCGGTGCGCTCGCTGGCGTCGTCGCAGCTCACCACGATCATGAGCAGCGAGGCGTGGGCCACCTTCGCCGTGCCTGGGTCGCCCTACTTCGTGCTCGTCGACGGCGAGGGCCGCATCGTCGGCGAGGGCACGGCCGGCACCTGGGCCCGGGTCCTGGAGCTGCTCGGTGAGGCGCTGGCCGACGCTCCGAGCGTCGCTCCCGCGCCAGCCGGTCCGCCTCGGGGCAGGGCGGCCGCCCGTCTGCAGCACGTGGATGAGACGCTCCGTGCCGCCGGCGTCGAGCCCGGGCACCCGAGCCTGCACCCAGAGCGCTGATGGCGGTGCTCCGCCACGCCCACCTCGAGGTCGACCTGCCCATCGGCTGGGAGGGCCGCGGCTTCGCCCGCCGGGAGGAGGTGAGCGGCGAGCACACCTACACCGTGCTGCACCTCGCCAACTTCGCGCTCCCCGCTCGGGTCGAGGACTACGGCGGTGGCGCGGTCGAGGCGATGCGCTCCCGCGACGCGTTCGTCTCCCTCCTCCAGTTCGGTCCCGAGAGCGTCGGCACCCCGCTCTTCGCGCGCCAGGGCCTCCCCACCGTCGCCATGACCGACTTCGATCCGAACCTGCTGCAACGGGGCATCCCAGGCCAGTCGGGCCTCCAATCCTTCTTCACGGTCGACGGGCGGCCGTACTGCCTCTACGTGGTCCTCGGCGCGCATCTCATGCGGGCTCGTCTCGCCCCCGAGCTCAACCGCGTCCTTCGCGGCCTCCGGTTCGGCGCGTAGCCGTCGATGCCCTTGTCGCTGGCCATCTTCGACCTCGATGGAACGCTCGTCGACTCTGATGCCGCGCTCTTGGCACCCTTCACGGCGCTCGGAGTGGATGCCTCCACGATCCCGCTCGGCCTGCCGCTCGGCACGGCCTGTGTGCTGGCCGGTGTCACCGTCGACGACTACCTCGCCGCCTACGACGACTCGATCGTGCAGCCGTTCCCCGGCGTGCGAGCGATGCTGGGCCAGCTCGAGCGGTGGGCCGTGTGCTCCAACAAGACCCGGTCGTCGGGCCGCAACGAGCTGACTCGTCTGGGCTGGTCACCCGTCGTGGCGATGTTCTCCGAGGACTTCGCCGGTCGCCCCAAGGAGCTCGCGCCCGTGCTGGCGGCGCTGCGGCTCGGGCCCGATGACGTGATCTTCGTGGGCGACACCGCCCACGACCGATCGAGCGCCGAGGCCGCTGGTGTGCGGTTCGTGCTGGCGGGCTGGAACCCTCGGGTGACCGCGCTACCCGGCGACCTGGTCCTGCACGCCCCGGCCGAGGTGATCGACCTGCTCACCACCGCCTGACGAGGCGGCAGTGACGCCGCTTCAGGGATCGGTGCATGCCGCGGCGCGTGCGGCCAGGGCGGCTGCCGCCGCCTCGGTCTGAGGCCCCGGCGTGCCGAGCTCCCGGTCGTCGATTCGGTGCACGCCCTGGACGTCGCGACCCGTGGAGGTGAGGAAGACCTCGTCGGCAGCCAGGAAGGCCTCCATCGGTATGTCTGCCTCGATCGCGTCCGTGACCTCCAGCACGAGCTCACGGGTGACGCCGGCCAGGCAGCCTGATGTCAGCGGTGGGGTGCGGAGCTGGCCGTCGATCGCGACGAACACGTTCGAGCCGGTGCCCTCACAGAGCAGACCGGTGGTGGTGGCGAAGATGGCCTCCGTGCACCCACGCTCCTTGGCAAACGCGAGCGCCACGACGTTCTCGGCATACGAGGTCGTCTTGATCCCGGCCATCGCCCCTCGCTCGTTGCGAGGCCACGGCACGACGCACACGGCGGTGGACGCGGCGGCGGCAGCGAGGGGCCCGACCGCGATCACGATCGTGGCGCCGGCTGCCCCTCGCTCGGAGCCGAGTGGTGCGGGGCCGCCGGTGACGGTCACCCGCACCCGCGCCAGCGGTAGGTCATGAGAGGCGAGCACGTCGGCCATGGCCGCCCGCAGGTCGTCATCGGTGGCCGGCACCGTCAGGCCCAGGCCAGCGGCGCTGCGGCGCAGCCGGTCCAGATGCCGGCGAGTGGCGAAGGGCTCACCCCCGACGGCCTTGAGCGTCTCGAACACCCCGTCGCCCACGGTGAGGCCGTGATCGAAGGCCGACACCGTTGCCTCGGCCGCAGGAACGAGGGCGCCGTTGATCCAGACGAGCTCAGGCATCCCACGATCCTGACGCGACCCGCAGCAGCTGGCGAGCCTTCAGCTCGGTCTCGGCCCACTCGTCGTCGGGGTCGCTGTCCCAGGTGATGCCCCCGCCGGTGCCGAGGTGCAGGCCGCCCTCCTCCACCCAGAAGGTCCGGATGGCGACGTTGAGGTCGCCTTGGCAGCGGTCGGCATCCACCCAGCCCACCGCACCGCAGTACACGCCGCGGGGTACCGGCTCGAGGGCCGCGATCTGCTCGAGCGCGGCGATCTTGGGGGCACCCGTCACCGAGCCCGGGGGGAACGTGGCCCCGATGGCGTCTGCCCACCCCATCGTGGGACGGAGGCGGCCGGTCACCGTCGACACGAGGTGCACGAGACCCGGATGGTGCTCGACGGCCAGCAGGGCGGGTGCGTCGATCGAACCGAACTCGCAGACCCGGCCGAGGTCGTTGCGGACGAGGTCGACGATCATGATGTTCTCGGCGCGGTCCTTGGCCGTGAGTCCGGCTGGATCGACGGCGGTGCCCTTGATGGGCGCCGAGCTGACCGAGCGCCCATCTCGCCGCAGGAAGCGCTCGGGCGAGGCGGAGGCGACATGGCAGCCGATGCTGGGTAGGCGAACCACGGCGCTGTACGGCGCCGGGTTGCCGTCGGCCAGCGCCGCCCCGAGGGCTGCCACATCGGCACCGGCGGGCAGTGGCGCGGAGAGGCGACGCGTGAGGTTCACCTGGTACACGTCGCCCGACGCGATGGACTGCCTGATCGAGCCGACACCGGTCCGAAATGCATCTGCCGAGAGTGAGCTCGTCCATGCCGACGGGTCTGGCCCGCGCCACGGCGGACCCGGCCAGGGGCGAGCGGGCCGCACGTTGGCGAACCGGGCACAGATCGGTTCACCCTCGAACGGGAGCACGACCGCCCAGAAGCCAGACGAGTCGAGTGCCAGCAGATCGGAGGTGACGTCGACCAGGTCGGTGGCCAGTCGGCCTCCCACGACCGCCAGTGGCGCGTGGGGTGCGGGCGAGCCGGGCATGGCCGCAGCGTACGATCAGGCCCGGCATCCGCCGTCACCCGTTCTGCAGGAAGGTCCCTCGATCGTGCACCTCGAGTTCACCGCCGAGCACGAGGCGCTGCGCAAGGTCGTGCGCGACTTCGCCGAAGGCGAGATCGCACCGCACGCAGCGGCGTGGGACCGCGACCACCACTTCCCCGTCGACGTCGTGCAGGCCATGGGTGCCCTCGGGCTCTTCGGCATCCCCTTCCCGGAGGAGTACGGCGGCGGCGGCGGCGACCTCACGATGCTGTGCATCGCGATCGAGGAGCTGGCTCGCGTCGACCACTCGATGGCCATCACGTTGGAGGCGGGTGTCGGTCTCGGAGCGAGCCCCATCCACCACTTCGGCACCGAGGAGCAGAAGCAGACCTGGCTCCCTGACCTGTGCGCCGGTCGGGCGCTCGGCGGCTTCGGTCTCACCGAGCCGGAGGCGGGCAGCGACGCTGGTGGCACGCGCACCACCGCCCCGCTCGACGAAGCCACCGACGAGTGGGTGATCGACGGCGAGAAGGCGTTCATCACCAACTCCGGCACCGAGATCACCTCGCTCGTCACGGTCACGGCCCGCACGGGTCCCGGTGAGATCAGCGCGGTGATCGTCCCCGCCGGAACGGCCGGGTTCGCCGTGCAGCCGCCCTACCGGAAGATGGGCTGGCACGCCTCTGACACTCACGGCCTGACCTTCACCGACTGTCGTGTGCCGGCCGCCAACCTCCTCGGCGAACGAGGTCGGGGCTTCGCGCAGTTCCTCCAGATCCTCGATGAAGGCCGCGTGGCCATCTCGGCGCTGGCTGTCGGGTGCATCCAGGCCTGTCTCGATCACAGCCTCCGCTACGCGCAGGATCGCAACGCGTTCGGCAAGCCGATCGGCGCCAACCAGGGGGTGGCCTTCCAGGTGGCCGACCTTGCCGTCATGGCGGAGACGGCCCGACTCCTCACGTACCAGGCAGCCTGGCTCCACGACTCGGGTCGGCCCTACAAGCAGGCGGCGGCGATGGCCAAGCTCCACACCACGGAGGCGGCGGTGAGCGCCACCCGCATGGCCACGCAGATCTTCGGCGGCTACGGCTTCATCGACGACACCCCGGTGGCTCGCTTCTACCGCGACGCCAAGATCCTGGAGATCGGTGAGGGGACGAGCGAGATCCAGCGGCTCGTCATCAGCCGCGAGCTCGGCCTTCCCGTCCAGTGAAGCTGCCGCGACGACCGCAGCGGCATCGCCGCGCGCCGCGACCGTGGGCGCAGCGGCTGATGCTGCTCATCAGCGGCGGCCTGACGGCGACGCTCCTCGTGACGGCGGGTGGTCTCGGGTACGCCTACGCGAAGTACAGCCGCCTCGCGCGCGTCGAGCTCGGGGCGGCCCTCACGGGAAGCTCCTCAGATGTGGCCCCGCAGAACTTCCTCCTCGTCGGGGTGGACAGCGCCGCCAACCTCGCCGCCAACGACCCCGCTCGCGCCGGTCGAGAGGACGTCGGCGGCCTCCGATCGGACACGATCATGGTGCTGCGGGTCGACCCGTCCTCGGGACGGGCGTCCTTGCTGTCGCTCCCACGCGACCTGTGGGTGCCGCTCGCCAGCGGTGGCAAGAACCGGATCAACGCCGCCATCGAGACGGGCGGACCGACCGACCTCATCGACACCATCGAGCAGTACCTGGGGATCCCGATCAACCACTACGTCCAGGTCGACTTCGCCGGCTTCCGGGATCTCGTCGCCGTGATCGACGGGGTGAAGGTGTGGTTCGACAAGCCAGCCCGGGATCGACGATCCGGCCTGGTCGTCGAGCAGCCCGGCTGCGTGGCGCTGGGCCCTGACCAGGCGCTGGCCTATGTGCGCTCCCGTCACTACGAGACGTTCGCCAACGGGCACTGGCGAACCGATCCCACCGGCGACCTGGGTCGGATCAGCCGCCAGCAGGACTTCATCGTCCGGGCACTGCGGCGTGCCGTCGACAAGGGCGTGCGCAACCCCGTCACGCTCGACCACCTCGTCAACGCGGCGCTCAAGACGGTGACGGTCGACGACCTCCTCAAGGGCAGCGACCTCGTCGACCTCGGCCGTCGGTTTCGGAGCTTCAACCCCGCCGCCCTCGACCTCTACGCCCTCCCCGTGGTCGACGACACGATCGGCGGGGCCGCCGTCCTGCGCCTGATCGACGACAAGGCCCAACCCACCCTCGACCTCTTTCGCGGCACCAACTCCAACGACGTGACCCCCGACAGCGTGCGGGTGAAGGTGCTCAACGGCTCCGGCGAGCCGGGGCAGGCCGGCCGGGCGAGCGCGGGTCTGGTGGCGGCGGGCTTCACGTCAGCGGGTACGGGCGAGGCCGACTCCCTCGGGGTCACCCGCACCGTCGTGCGCTACACCGCTGGAGGGGGCCCCGCTGCCGACCTCGTGGCGCGCTACCTCACGGCTGGAGCTGATCTCGAGGAGGTCACCGGTGCGCTCGGCGCCGATGTCGAGGTGATCACGGGAACCGACTTCGCAGGCGTGCGCACCAGCCCCACGCCCGCGACGTCGTCCACCAGCACCACCCGATCGCCGACGGCACCGTCGACCACCACCACCACGAGCGGGCCCTCCACCACGACCTCGGTGATCGGCCAGGTGCCGCAATCACCGCCGGATGCGCGGTGTTGAGGGCCCCTTGGTCACCTTTGGGCGCTCTCCCGCCACGTGCCAGAATCCACCGGACATGAGCGCCTCCCTCCGCATCGTCGTCATCCCCGCGCGCGCTGAGGCGGCTCGATGAAGGGCATCGTGCTCGCCGGTGGTCGGGCCACTCGCTTGAGCCCGGCGAGTCGGGCCACCTCGAAGCAGCTCATGCACGTGTACGACAAGCCGCTCGTCTACTACCCGATCTCCACGTTGCTGCACGCCCGCATCAACGAGATCCTCATCATCTCCACCCCCGAGCAGCTCCCGCTGTTTGAGGCGTTCCTCGGAGACGGCAGCCAGTGGGGCTGCTCGTTCTCCTACGCCGCGCAGCCCGAGCCCAACGGCATCGCGGCAGCCTTCCTGATCGGCGAGGAGTTCATCGGTGACGACGACGTCGCCCTCATCCTCGGCGACAACATCTTCTACGGCGTCGGGCTCGGCGAGCAGCTCCAGCGCTACACGACGCCCGATGGGGCCGTGGTGTTCGGGCTGTGGGTGCCCGACCCGGAGCGGTACGGCGTGCTCGAGCTCGACGCGGCCGGTGAGGTCGTGGCCGTGCACGAGAAGCCGGCCGACCCGCCGTCGAACTACATGATCCCGGGCCTGTACTTCTACGACAACAGCGTCGTCGAGGTGGCGAGGACCACCGCGCCGAGCGCTCGCGGCGAGCTCGAGATCAGCGAGGTCAACAGCCGCTACCTCAAGGACGGGCGGCTGCAGGTCTCGAAGCTGCCGTTCTCGACCGAGTGGTTCGACGTGGGCACGTTCGACGCGCTCCTCGAGGCGCAGCAGTGGGTTGCAGGCCACCAGCGCCGCAAGGGGCTCCTGATCGGCTCACCGGAGGCGGCGGCGTGCCGTGAGGGGTTCATCACGCCCGATCAGCTGCGGGCGCTCGCGGCCGCGGCCGACCAGGGCGGTGACCTCGCCAAGAGCGGCTACGGCGATTACTTGCTCCGCTTCCTCGAGTTCGAGGCCGGCGAGGCACAGGACTGATGGCCACCACGATCATCGACTTCGACGCCCGTCCGAGCGCCATCGAGGGGTTGCTGCTGATCACCATGAAGCAGGTCACCGACGAGCGTGGCACCGTGCGCGAGTTCTACCGCGAGTCGGCCTTCGCAGCGGCCGGTCTGCCCTCGCTGGGGCCGTGGCTGCAGGTGAACGCCACCGAGACCCATCAGGGTGGGTTGCGAGGTCTGCACGCCGAGGACATGGACAAGCTGGTCGCGGTCGTGTCTGGTGAGGCCTTCGGCGCCTACGTCGACACCCGACCGCACTCCGTCACCCACGGCGCGGTCGTCACTGTCACGCTCGTCCCCGGTTCCCAGGTGCTCGTGCCGCGAGGCGTGGCCAACGGCTTCCAGGCCACGGCGCCGGGCACGACGCAGTACCTGTACTGCTTCGACCACGAGTGGGCACCGGGGATGGCTGGGGTGGCCTGCAGCCCGCTCGACCCGGCCCTGGGCATCGGCTGGCCACTGCCGATCGACCCATCCGACCGGGCTCAGGTATCCGAGAAGGACCTCAACGCCCCCTTGTTCGCCGACATCGACGGAGCCGACCGATGAAGCTGCTCGTGACAGGCGGAGCCGGGTTCATCGGCTCCAACTACGTCCGCTACGTCCTCGCCAACACCGACGACGAGGTCGTCGTCTACGACGCGCTCACCTACGCCGGGAACCTCTCCACGCTGCGAGACGTCGACGACGATCCTCGCTACTCCTTCGTCAAGGGCGACATCTGCGACCCCGCTCCCCTCGAGGAGGCCATGCGGGGTTGCGACGCTGTGGTGCACTTCGCCGCTGAGAGCCACGTGGATCGGTCAATCGTCGGGTCTGACGACTTCGTCAACACCAACTGCTTCGGCACCAACGTCGTGATGGACACGGCCCGGCGCCTCGACATCGGCCGGGTCGTCCACATCGGCACTGACGAGGTGTACGGATCGGTGGAGGTCGGCTCGTCCAAGGAGACCGACCCCCTCGAGCCTCGCTCGCCGTACTCCGCCTCCAAGGCGGGCTCCGACCTGATCGCCCTCAGCTATCACCACACGCACGGCTTGCCCGTCACCGTCACGCGGTGCACGAACAACTTCGGTCCCTATCAGTACCCGGAGAAGGCCATCCCCTTGTTCACCACCAACCTCCTCGACGGCGGGAAGGTGCCCCTCTACGGCGACGGGCTCAACGAGCGCGACTGGCTCTACGTCGACGACCACTGCTCCGGCGTGCACCTGGTGCTCGAGGCTGGCGACGCGGGTGAGATCTACAACATCGGCGCCGGCAACGAGACCCCCAACCGCGTGCTCGTCGACAAGCTCCTCGGCCTCCTCGGCAAGGACGAGACCTCGGTTGACTACGTCGAGGACCGCCTCGGCCACGACCGGCGCTACTCCGTAGACATAGCGAAGATCACGGCGCTCGGCTGGACGAAGCAACGCACGCTCGACGAGGCCCTCGAGGCCACCGTCGACTGGTACCGCGCCAACGACTGGTGGTGGCGGCCGCTGAAGTCGGCCCGCTGATGCGCGTCCTCGTCACGGGTGCGGGCGGCCAGCTGGGGCACGACCTCGTGCGCACGTGCACCGAGGCTGGCGACGACGTCATCGCCTGCGACCGAGCGCGCCTCGATCTCACCGATCGCGACTCCGTCTACCAAGCCATCACCGGCAGCCAGCCTGACGCCGTCATCCACGCCGGCGCATGGACCGCGGTCGACGCCTGCGAGAGCGACCCGGAGCGGGCGTTCCTCACCAATGCCATGGGCACCGAGTGGGTGGCCGACGCCTCTCGCCGCGCTGGGGCCCACCTCGTGGCCGTCTCGACCGACTACGTGTTCGACGGCAGGAAGGTCGATCCGTACCAGGAGTGGGATCAGCCCAACCCGCAGTCGGTCTACGGACGATCGAAGTGGGCGGGCGAGCACGCGGTGTCCGCTCACGCTCCAGGCGGGGCGATCGTGCGCACCGCCTGGGTGTGCGGCGCCCACGGGGCCAACATGGTCAAGACCGTGCTGAGCCTGGTCGACCGTCCGGAGCTGGCCTTCGTGGACGACCAGCGGGGGTGCCCGACCTTCACCGCCGATCTCGCCCCGATGATCCGGCGCATCGCCGCGGAGCGCCGGGTGGGCATCCATCACGTCACCAACCAGGGCGAGACCACCTGGTACGGGTTCGTGCGAGAGATCCTCGAGCTGGCCGGTCACGATCCCGGTAAGGTCCGGCCCATCGCCACGGCCGATCTCGATCCGCCGCGGCCCGCCCCCCGGCCGGCCAACTCCGTGCTCGACAACGCGGCGCTTCGGTTCGGCGGCCTCCCGCTCCTCCCGCACTACCGTGACGCGCTCGGACGCCTGCTGAAGGAGCTTCTCAACCGATGAGGGAGCACCAGTGAGTGAGCGGAGCGAGCGAATCATGAGCACAGTGCGTTGCCCGGCACGCAGTGCCGATTGCTCACTGCGTGCATCCCGAAGGGTGCACCAGTGAGCAAGATCGCTGTGATCGGGACCGGGTACGTGGGCCTCACCACTGGGGCCTGCTTCGCGCACATCGGTCACGACGTCATCTGCGCTGACATCGATGCGGACAAGGTCGCTCGACTGCAGCGCGGCGAGATCCCCATCCTCGAGGCCGGCCTCGACAACCTCGTGCGAGAGGGCGTCGACGGCGGTCGGTTGTCCTTCGTGGTGGGCGCGGCCAAGGCGGCCGCTACCTGCGAGTTCGCCTATCTCTGCGTGCCCACCCCACAAGGGGCGGACGGATCGGCCGACCTCTCCTACATCGAGGACGCCGCACGCGAGATCGGCCCCGTGCTGCCGAGCGAGGCCATCGTGGTCAACAAGTCCACGGTGCCGGTCGGGTCCACTCGGGTCGTCGAGCGCGCGCTCGGGCGCAGCGACGTGGCCGTCGTGTCCAACCCAGAGTTCCTGCGCGAGGGATCGGCCATCCACGACTTCCTCCACCCTGACCGCATCGTGATCGGCGCTGAGGACCAGGCGGCGGCCGTGCGCGTGTCCTCTCTCTACCTCGGTATCACGGCACCGGTCATCGTCACCGATCCGGCCAGTGCCGAGACGATCAAGTACGCGGCCAATGCGTTCCTGGCCACCAAGATCTCGTTCATCAACGCGGTGGCGGCCGTCTGCGAAGCCGTCGGTGCCGACATCAGCGACGTGGCACTGGGCATGGGCTATGACAGCCGCATCGGCCACGAGTTCCTCAAGCCCGGCCCTGGCTTTGGGGGGTCCTGCTTCCCCAAGGACTCACAGGCGATGGTGCGGATCGCCGAGGACGCGGGGTACGACTTCGGCCTGCTGCGAGGCGTGATCACGGTGAACGCCGAACAGTTCGAACGTGTCACCGAGAAGATCATCGATGTGGCCGGCGGATCGGTGGACGGCAAGCGCATCGGTGCATGGGGTCTTACGTTCAAGGCTCGCACCGATGACCTCCGGGACTCACCGTCGTTGGAGGTGCTCCGTCGCTTGGTCGCCCGTGGTGCGATCGTCCGCGGCTACGACCCCTCGCGTCCAGGTCTCGTCGAGGGCATCGAGGTCGTCGACGACCCGTACGCGGCGGTGGAGGGTGCTGAGGTGCTCGCTGTGCTCACCGAGTGGGATGAGTTCCGGTGGCTCGACCTCGACAAGGTGGCTGCCGCGATGGCGGCGCGCAACGTCGTCGACGCTCGCAACCTCCTCGACCGTGCGGCCCTGGTACGGCGCGGCTTCGTGTACCGCGGCATCGGTCGCAGCTGATGGGGCGCATCGTCGTCACCGGTGGGGCTGGGTTCCTGGGCTCCCACCTGTGCGAGGCGCTGCTCGATCGAGGCGACGAGGTGGTCGCCATCGACAACCTCATCACGGGCTCCGTCGAGAACATCGAGCCGCTGTTCACCCAACGGGCCTTCACGTTCATCGAGCACGACGTGAGCAGCTACGTCTCCGTTCCCGGCAAGGTCGACGCGGTGATGCATCTGGCCAGCCCGGCGTCGCCGATCGACTTCGAGCGCATACCGATCCAGATCCTCAAGGTCGGCGGGCTCGGCACGCACAACGGTCTCGGCCTGGCCCGCGCCAAGGGCGCCACCTTCTTCCTGGCCTCCACGAGCGAGGTCTACGGCGACCCCCTCGTGCACCCCCAACCGGAGACCTACTGGGGCAACGTCAACCCCATCGGTCCCCGAGGGGTCTACGACGAGGCCAAGCGCTACGCCGAAGCCATGACGATGGCCTACCACCGCCACCATGGCATCGACGTGCGCATCGTGAGGATCTTCAACTCGATCTTGGCCGATGAGCAGGTGCTCTACGACGACGGGCGGGAGCTGCGGCGCGAGACGATCGGTGAGCTGGCGGACCGCATCGGGTCGAACTGCGAGCTGGCTGGGTACCACGTGCCGGCGTTCGATTGGCAGGGTCGGGTTGACGCCGCGAGCGCAGTTGCGCTCGTCGGTCATCCGCCCACGGGTCCCTGCTTCGAGGTCACGGTGCGTTACGGCCGCTCCATCCGTGTCACCGGTGACCACAGCCTGTTCGTGGAGGGCACAGATGGTATGCCGGAGGCCCGTACGGTGTCGGCACTCAAGGTTGGCGACCGGATCGCGGTGGCCGGGCGTATCACGGTGCCCGCGCGCGACCGGACCACGGTCAACATGGTGGAGCTGTGGGACGACACGGGCGGCGACCCTTGGATGCTGCAGCTGTCGTGGCCTGGGCTGGGATGGTACGTGTGGGAGCACCGCGACGAGCTCGTCGGATTCCACCAAGCGACGCGCCCGCACGAAGACCGGCGTGGCACGACGTGGCCTCGGATCATCAACGACCGCGACCGCGACACGCTCACGCTCGCTGAGGTTCGCAGGTTGGGGTTGGAGATCCCCTGGGGGCTGACGGGGGTCCGCCTGCGCGTCAGTGGGAGATCGCCGTTCTTTCCGGCGATCGTTGATGTCTCCGACGAACTGCTCTGGACGATTGGGCTCTGGGTGGCGGAGGGCTCGATGCACGTCAGCCACAAAAACGCGTACCTCACGTTCGCGTGCGGCGTGGATGAGCTCGAGCGCACTGCCAAGGTCTTCGAGCGGGATCTGTGGCTGCACGTGGTGCGTTCAGAGGCCTCCGTCGGTCGTGGGGCCGCCACGTTCATACACAGCAAGCTGCTCGTGATGCTCTGGGAGCACCTCGGGTTTGGGGGCAATCGCAAGCGCATCCCCGGATGGGTGCTCGGGCTCCCACTCGAGCGCCTCGGCTACTTCCTCGATGGGTACCGAGCGGGGGATGGAGTGCACTCCGGTAAGAAGCTTGTTGAAGGTGTTCGGCACGAGTTCTCGACCGTCTCCACGGAGCTGAAGGACGACCTGATCGTGGCACTGGCGAGGTATGGCATCTGCCCCAGCATCGGTCGATACGAGACGACCTTCAAGCAACGGACCGGCGATCGGAGGTACCCCTTCTGGCGCATCACGGTGCCGTGGGTGCGGCCGTGGAGCCCTCTGGATTGGCACGGCGGCGTGGAACAGCGCCTCCAGGCTCGTCGCACCGGCGACATCGTCTGGGCAGCCGTGCGGTCGATCGAGGAGGTCGAGCCGACCGAGCTCGTGTACGACTTCTGTGTGCCCGGGCGCGAGAACTTCTGGGCCGGCACCGGTGTCATGGCACACAACACCTATGGTCCCCAGATGCGGCCGGACGACGGACGGTCGGTGTCGAACTTCCTCACGCAGGCCATCGAGGGCAAGCCGATCACGGTGTTCGGGGACGGCGCGCAGACGCGCTCGTTCACCTACGTCGACGACGAGATCCGTGGGTTCCTTGCCCTGCTCGACAGCGACATCACCACGCCTGTGAACATCGGCAACCCCAACACCGAGCAGACGATCCTGCAGCTGGCCGAGCTGGCGATCGAGGTCACCGGGTCCTCCAGTGAGATCGTGTTCGAGTCGCTCCCCGTCGATGACCCCACGCAGCGCAAGCCCGACATCACCAAGGCGCGGGAGCTCCTCGCCTGGGAGCCTCGGATCGGTCTGCGGGAAGGTCTCGAGAAGACGGCCGCCTACTTCAGGCAGAAGCTGGGCCGCTAGCGCGATCAGCGCGACGGAGCACTGCGGTCGGTCCGTCACCGTTCTCGGGCGGTTTACCCGTCTCCTGGCCCGAAAAACCGCCCGAGAATGGCTCGAGGGCTCAGCGGTCGAGGATGGCGTCCCACTGGGGGAGCGTGGCCTCGTCGCAGTAGCGCTCTTCGAATGCCCTACGAGACCGTTCCCGCGCGCCCGTGTCGCCCCGCAGGCTGAGCACGGCCTCGACGAGGCCGTCCACGTCGCCCTCGCGCAGGCTGTGCCCGCAGTCGGTCTCGAGGATCGCCTCATCGACGTTGCTGCCGGCTGGCCCCACATAGAGGATGGGGAGACCTGCGGCCAGGTTGGCATGGAGCTTCGACGGGCTCATCACGCCGAGCGATCGTTCGTCGAGGGTGACGAGCGCGGCCGATGCCCCTGCCATCACCGACGGGGTGAGGTCCTTCGACACGTAGCCGCGCAGCACCACGTTCGTGAGGCCTCGGTCCTGCACGGAGCGGGCCAGGTCGGCCAGGCGCGCGCCGCCCCCCACGAACAGGAACAGCGCCGCGTTCCCGAGCTTCTCCGCCGCGTCGAGCACCGTGTCGAAACGGTGTCCGACGCCGGTGTTGCCCAGGTACAGCACGACGATGCGGTCGTCGACACCGAGGTCGTCATAACCCGGCCAGCGGGCAGCGTCAGACGGCGCGGGATCAGACGGCGAGGGGAACAGCGCGAGGCGCTCCCAGTTGGGGATTACCGAGAGCTCGGGGTGTCCCGGCCCGGCAGCGTACTGCGACTCGAGGAGCTCCACCATGGCGCCGTCGAGTCCCACCACGTGGTCGATGTGGCGGAACGCCCATCGGTTCAGGGCCCGCTGGAGCTGACTGATCGGTCCGCCGGGGCGCAGCTCGCCGAACCGCTCCGCCGCGTCCGGGTAGCAGTCCATGCTCCAGAGCACGACCCGCGTCCGCCGGTGGATGAGCTTGTGCAGCACGGCGCTCGTGACGAGGAACGGCGGGGTGGTCATCGAGACGATCACGTCTTGCCGGGGGAGCACGAGCAGGCGAGCGGTCGCGCCGAGGAGGAACGTCAGATAGCCGAGCAGCCGGCGCCACAGCGACGACTTCCCGAGATGCGGCGTCCACACGCGCCTGATCCGCAGGGCCGGACCCGTCTCGACGCGGCCGGTGGGCGCCACGCCTTCGAGGTAGCCGGCTCGCCCGGTGAGCACGGTGACCTGATCGCCCCGGCCGGCCCGATGCTCGGCCAGCGAGGCCGCCAGCTGGGCGGTGGGGCTGATGTCCGGCGCGTAGAACTGGTTGACGAGGGTCAGGCGCACCCGTGGGCACCCATCACCCGAGCTGGACGCCGACGGCAGCCACCATCTCCTCGACGATGGCGTCGAGGCTGTAGCGCTGGTGCCAGGACGGGAAGTGCTCCCGGAACTTGGCCATGTCGGTGTAGTAGCAGATGTGGTCGCCGACTCGGTTGGTGTCGTCGTAGGTGAGGACGGGGCGCTTGCCGCCGCTCGCCTCGGCGACGACCTCGACGCACTCGAGGAGGCTGGCCGCGTTCGCCTTGCCACCGCCGAGGTTGTACACCTCGCCCGGCCTGGGATCTTGGGCGAAGGCCCAGAACGCGCTCACCACATCGGCGGAGTGGATCTGGTCCCGGACCTGCTTCCCCTTGTAGCCGAAGATCGTGTAGCTGCCCTCGCGCAGCGCGGTGTGCACCAGATAGCTGAGGAAGCCGTGGAGCTCCACGCCGGAGTGGTGCGGGCCCGTGAGGCATCCACCACGGAAGGTGCCGGTGCGGAGGCCGAAGTACCGCCCATACTCCTGCGTGAGCACATCGGCGGCCACCTTCGATGCGCCGAAGAGCGAGTGAAGGCACCCGTCGATCGACATCGACTCGTCGATGCCCTGGCTCATCGCGGGATCGGCATAGTCCCAGCGCGTCTCGAGCTCGACGAGGGGCACGTGGTTGGGGTTGTCGCCGTACACCTTGTTGGTGGAGACGGTGATGAACACCGCCTCCGGCACATGCCGGCGACAGGCCTCGAGGAGGTTGAGCGTGCCGGTCGCGTTGACGTCGAAGTCGTCGAACGGTCGAGAGGCGGCGAGATCATGGCTGGGCTGCGCGGCGGCGTGGATCACGAGCTCGAACCGGCCACGCTCGACCAGCGCATCGACCGCCGTCCGATCACGAATGTCGACGTCGTGGTGCGTGTAGCGAGCGCAGGTGGCCTCGAGGCGCTGACGGTTCCACGTGGTGTCGCCGCCCGGCCCGAAGAAGTCGGCCCGCATGTTGTTGTCGACGCCGTGCACGTCGAAGCCGAGGCTGTCGAAGAACTCGACGGCTTCGGACCCGATGAGCCCGGCGCTGCCGGTCACCATGACCTTCACGAGCGCATGTCTCGGGGGTCGAGGAGGACGGAGAGCACGAGGGGTGAGCCTACCGCTGCCAGAATGCCGGTCGTGAAGGTGGCCATCGTGACCCAGGACGTGTTCGCCGAGCGCCTCGCCGGCCCTGCGATCCGCGCGCTGGCGATGGGGCGAGTGCTCGCCGCGGCCGATCACGAGGTGCGGGTGCACTCCACTGCCGCGGCTTCGTCGGCCTCCGAGCTGGTCGTGAGCGGCCGGCTGAGCGCAGGGGATGCGAACGGGGTCGGCCGCTGGGCCGACGTCGTCGTCGTGCAGGGCGATGTGCTCGACGCCTGCCCCGGCCTGGGGCGGGGCGATGGGGCGTTGGTCGGTGATCTCTACGACCCGTTCGAGCTCGAGGGCCTGGTGCGGGGCGTCGATCTGCCCGTGCGAGCCCGGTACGGCGCCACTCGACGAGCGCTGAGCGTCCTGTCCGGTCAGCTCGAGCGGGGCGACCTCTTCCTGTGCGCGAGCGAGCGGCAGCGCCTGTTCTGGCTCGGTCACCTCGACGCCGCCGGACGCATCAACCCGGCCACCTACGACGCTGATCCCACGCTCGGGAACCTCCTTGCCGTCGCTCCCTTCGGGATCGAGGAGGAGCCACCCGTGCGCGACGGCGTCGGTCTCCGCGGTCGCCTGGCCGGGATCGACGAGTCCTCGCGTGTCCTGCTCTGGGGCGGTGGGGTGTACGACTGGCTCGACCCGCTCCCGCTGATCGAGGCCGTCGGCACGCTGCTCGACGAGGTGCCCGAGCTGCGTCTCGTGTTCATGGGAACGGTGCACCCCAACCCGGCCGTGTCCGCACCCGCCATGCTCGTCAGGGCCCGGGCCCTCGTGCGGTCCATGGGCATCGAGCACGCCGTGCTCTTCCACGAGGGATGGGTGCCGTACGAGGAGCGCCACAACGTGCTCCTCGACGCGGAGATCGGGGTCTCGGGCCATCTGCTGCACATCGAGACGGCGCTGTCCTTTCGCACGCGCATCCTCGACTACATCTGGGCCTGCCTCCCGGTGCTGACCACCGAGGGCGATGCGCTGGGCGACCTCGTGGCCAGTGCTGGTCTCGGCGTGGTGGTACCTCCCGGCGACCCGTCGGCGGTCGCCCACGGACTTCGTTCCCTGCTCCTCGAGCCTGAGCGGGCGACAGCCGCTCGCCGGGCCATCCAGGACATCGCCCCGTCGATGCGGTGGAGCGCCGCCCTCCGACCCCTCCTCGACTTCTGTGCTGATCCCCGACCGGCTGCGGACCGGCATCATGCGGAGGGAGCCCGCCTTCGTCTCGATCGCGCCCCTGGTCGCAGCGAGCGCCGCGCCCGCATCCGTGGCGTGGTGGGTTCGGTGCGCGATGTGCTCGTCGAGGACGGCCCGGCTGGGGTTGCCGCGAAGGTCGCCGCCCGGGTCCGGCGAAGGCGCGCGAGCTGAGTGCTGCGCGTCGCGATCACCCTCGAGCATTGCTGGCACCGGGTGCCCGGCGGGACGGCTCGCGCCACGCTCGACACGGTCGTGGCGGTCACCGAGCGCGGCGATGTCGAGCAGGTCGGCGTCAGCGCCTGGCATCGCGCTCCTGCCCCTGACGCCTGGCGGCCGAGCATCCCCGTGCGGGCGCTGCCGCTGCCACGGATCGCCCTCTATGACGCCTGGCAGCGCCTGCGCCACCCGGTGGTGGAGCGCGCCACGGGGCCGGTCGACTTGGTGCACGCCACCGGCCACGTCGCCGCCGCATCCCGCGCCCCGTTGGTGGTGAACGTGTACGACCTGAGCTTCCTCCACGACCCGAGTCACTTCACGCCGCGTGGCATCTCCGTGTTCAACCGGTTCCTCGACGTGATCCGGGCCGAGGCTGCGATGGTGATCTGCCCGTCAGACACGACGCGTGCCGATTGCCTCGCCGCCGGGATCGACGCCGCCCGCCTTCGGGTTGCTCCCCTGGGCACGGCAGCGCGGCCCGCGTCGGCCGCTGACGTGGAGCGCGTGCGCTCCACCTACGACCTCCGCGGACCGTTCGTGCTCTTCGTGGGCACGATCGAGCCGCGCAAGAACCTCGGTCGTCTGCTCGAGGCCTTTGCCCGGCTCGGCGACATCGACGCTGACCTCGTGCTGGTCGGTCCGGAGGGGTGGAGCACGGAGCTCCCCGTCACC
>JBKJIE010000136.1:0-61659 GCA_046598715.1 Acidimicrobiales bacterium
CCACGCCGACGAGGCCCCCGTCGAAGAACCACGAATTGCTGGCGTCGGCCGCCGAGCGGGAATTGCGCACGACGCCGATGTGGTAGCCGAGCACCAGCAGCACCGCGATGGCCCGAAGCCCCTCGATGTCGGGACGGAAACCGGAGGGGTTCTGTCCGGCGGCGGCGGCGACGCGCGCCGTCGATCGCCGACGGAAGTCGAGCGAGGACTTGGCGGCGTGTGGCGAGGTCGCTCGGCCGAGCAGGGGGTCGCCCCGAACGGTCCGGTCGCCCGTGGCCTGGGTTCGGGACCAACGCGGCTTGAACGCCCACCAGAGGGCGAACACGACCGCGAATGCAACTACTCCCAGGATGTCAAGCACTCGAAGACCCTCTGACGACCAACGGGTCATTTTGGCATGCCCGAGTGGACGATTCCGGTTCATCCGGGGAGGCGGCGATCAGCGCCCGCCGGAGGGTGATGCGAGCACGGAGTGGGCGAGGTGACGGGCGAACACGAGGTCGACGGCCTGACGCCGGATCAGGAGCTGGTAGGTGACGGACCCGAGCAACTGCGAGAGCGTGACTTCAAGCGGTACATCGGCCCGGACCGTCCCCTCGCTGATCCCAGCTTCCAGCAGGGCGCGCACGACGCGGGTTCCTTCCCTCTCGAGCCGGTCGAGTACCTCGGCCACGGCGGTGTCGTGCTGGGACTGTTCGATCAACGTGGCAATCACCAGGCGAAGGTCGCCATCGATCTGCCGGGCCAGCGAAAAGATCTCGGTCGACAGATCGCCCTCGAGATCGTCACCTGACGGAGTGGTGTGGCCCAACTCGACGAGGTGGCCGAGCGCGTCGAGTACCAGCACCGAACGGTCGGACCAGAACCGGTAGACGGTCGCGCGACTGACACCGCTCACCTCGGCCACCCGGAGCTGCGTGAGGGCGTCGCGGCCCTCGGTCGAGAGGATCTGTCCTGCCGCGGCCACCGCCTTGGCTCGGTTGCGAACGACGCGAGGGTCGTCACCTGAGGTGTTGCTCACCGCGTAACTCGTCACTAGTGTGTGAGACTAGATGTCTCAAAGTCTCCGATCAATCAGCCGAACGCGCCAGACCGTAGTGCTCGCCGTGATGTGCCTCGCCGTGATTCTGGTGATGGCGAGCGTGTCCAGCCTCAACGTCGCGATTCCCTTCATCGGCGGGGATCTCGAGGCCGACCAGTCGCAACTCCAATGGATCGTCAACGCGTACGCATTGATCCTGGCGGCGTTCCTGCTTCCGGCGGGGGCGCTCGGGGATCGTTTGTCGCGTAAGGCGATGCTGGTCGTCGGGCTCGTCGTGATCGTCGGTGGCTCGCTGTGGTCCGCCACCGCCGGCTCACCGATCGAGTTGATCCTGGCGCGAGGGCTCTCCGGCCTGGGAGCAGCTCTGGTCTTCCCGTGCACGTTGTCGACGCTGACGGCCGTCATGCCAGCGGAGTGGCGCAGCCGCGCGGTGGCGTTGTGGGCGGCGTGCAGCGCAGTCGGCGGCATTGTCGGCATCATCGGTGCCGGAGTGTTGCTCGAACGGTGGTCATGGCCGTCGGTGTTCTGGGCGACCGGCCTCCTCGCCGCGATCTGCCTCGTCCTGGCGGTCGCCGTCGTACCGGACACGCGGGATCCCGGGGCCGCCAACCTCGATCCGTTGGGCTCGGTGCTGTCCATCCTCGGCGTGGGCGGGATCGTCCTCGGTATCACCGAAGCGCCAGCGCGGGGCTGGAGTGACGGACTCGTCCTCGTGGGGATGATCGGCGGCGGGGCGGCACTCGTGACGTTCGCACTGTGGGAGACGAGAACACGGCGTCCGCTCCTCGACGTCCGCCTCTTCGGCAATCCGCACTTCGGTTCCGGGTCGCTCGCCATCTTCCTGCTCTTCTTCGCGACGTTCGGGGCGTTCTTCATGTGCGTGCAGTACGTCGCCTACGTCTTCGGCTACGGCCCTCTCGACAGTGGACTGGCGCTGCTGCCGATCGGTGTGGCGCTGTTGCCCGCGGCCCTGCTCGGACCAGCGGTCACCCGCCGCATCGGACTGTTCGCCGTGGAGGCGGTCGGGATGCTCGTGACCGCGGCGGGGCTGGTCGGGTTGGCCCGCCTTGATGTCGACTCGTCGTTCGCCGCGTTCGCGGCACCGTTGATCGTTTTCGGGTTCGGTCTCGGGTTGTGCATGGCACCGGCGACCGAAGCGATCTTGGCTGCCCTTCCCGCGGCCAAACAGGGTGTGGCATCGGCCGTCAACGACACCGCCCGCGAACTTGGCGGTGCACTCGGCATCGCCGCGATCGGCTCGGTGTTCAACTCCGGGTATCGGTCGGCGGTCGACTCCGTGACCGGCTTGTCGTCTGACTTGATGGCCGCAGTGAGGGACTCGCCAGCCACGGGTTTGGCGATCGGTGGGTCGTCCCCCGATGTCGTCATGGCCGTCCGCGAGTCGTTCGTCCATGGATACCGGATCGCGTTGATCGTGGCGGCGGGGGTCGTGGCCGGGGGTGCGGCCGCCGTGATCGCGGTCGGTATCCGCGGCCGATCATCGGAGCTCGGGCGTCACGCTCCGGATCCGCCAGCTCCGCAGGAGGCGGAGTGGGATCGCATTGACGCGATGACGGATGGCATGCGGCGCGCCGAGGCGTCACTCGCCGCGCTGCGGCTGATGGTGCGAGATCAAACCCGGACACGGGAGTGTCTGGATGAGCGCGAGAGGAGGGTGGAGGCTGCTCGTCATCAAGCCGTCGATGTCATCGACGGAACTGTCCGCGCGCTCGAACAACTGGCGTCGGGTCTTCGCGACGACGAGCACGCGTAGCCGGTCATCAGGCGGGAGGACCTGCCCGAACCGCAGTTCGTTGCTGCCGGTGTGGAAGAGTCCAGGTGCAGCGAAAGAGGGGACGAGCGCCGTGTCGAACTTCCAGGTAGGTCCGGAGTGGTGGTTGGCGTCAGACGGGAAGTGGTATCCACCATCCGCACCGGCGACTCCGCCTCCGCCGCCCGCGCCGGTTGCCCAGGGCTACTACCCCGTAGCTCATCCCTACTACGTGCCGCAGCCAACCAAGACATCGGGTCTGGCGATTGCGGCGATGGTGCTCGGCATTCTGTGGGTGTATTGGATCGGGTCGATTCTGGCCGTTATCTTCGGGCACATCGCGTTGAGCCAGACGTCGCGGGACCGGTCGCTCGGGGGACGGGGTATGGCGATCGCTGGCGTCGTGCTCGGATGGATCGGCGTAGCGACCCTGATCCTCGTGATCATCGTGGCGATCTCCGTCGAGTCGAGCAACTACTGACCCGAGCTCGACGGCCCTCGCAGTAGTCCCACGCATACCGTTCTGGCGCGCAATCCACAGGCCTCAGGCTGTGGATAGTCGCCCGGAACCTGGCCGCCGAGAGAATCGTGGTGCCCCCCCTGGGGCTCGAACCCAGAACCTGCGGATTAAGAGTCCGTTGCTCTGCCATTGAGCTAGAGAGGCGGGTCCGGAAAGCCTAGCGCGCTCGCCGAGTTCTTGTTTGGGGTGACCGACGGGAATCGAACCCGCGACCTACAGGACCACAACCTGTTGCTCTGCCTATTGAGCTACGGCCACCAAGAAGCACTCATTCTGGCACGCGCCACCCCGAACTCCACCACGGATTGCAATCGTGGGCGATCCATCGTCCACCGGCTTACATACAACGGATTGCATCGTCTGCTAGGCTCGTCCTGACGAAATCCGTTAGGAGAATGCCATGATTGGCACGGAATCCACATCATCGGTCCTTGGGGCCAACGCCACACGCATGATCGAGCGGGAGCTGCGCAGGTACGCCGAGCGCACGCCCGGTTCCAGGCGAGCCCACGCCAGGGCGTCGGCCGTGTTGCCGCTCGGCGTGCCCTCGAGCTTCCAGTCGTACCCGCCCTACCCCATCGTGGTGGACCGGGCACAGTCCGCGTGGATGGAAGACGTCGACGGCAACCACTATGTCGACTACGACATGGGCTTCGGTGCGCTCTTCGCCGGGCACTGCCATCCCATCGTGCGGGCCGCGCTCGAGGCGCAACTCGACAACGGCACCCTGTTCGTGACCCCGTGTGAGGCGAACGCTGAGGTCGCCGAACTCCTTCGGGATCGTTTCGGCCTCCCGATGTGGCGGTTCACCAACTCCGGCACCGAGGCCACGATGGACGCGTTGCGCGTCGCCAAGGGTGTGACGGGTCGCGACAAGATCGTCAAGGTCGAGGGTGGGTATCACGGCCACCACGACGAGGTCATGATCTCCATGAAGCCCCCGGTGGACGCCGCTGGTCCCGCCGATGCGCCGTATTCCATTCCTGCCACGGCTGGGCTGACGCAGGCCGTCCTCGCCGACACACTCGTCGTGCCGTACAACGATGTCGAAGCACTCGAACGGGTGCTGAAGCGGGGCGACATCGCGGCGTTCATCGTCGAGCCCGTGATGCAGAACATCGGCATCTGCCTGCCGGATCCCGGCTACCTGAAGGCCGTGCGCGAAGTGACGCGCCTCTACGGCACCATGCTGATCTTTGACGAGGTCAAGACCGGTATCACCGCCGGCTGGGGTGGCGCGTCTGGTGTGTTCGGGGTCCAGCCCGATCTCGTGGCGCTCGCCAAGTCCATCGGTGGCGGCCTCCCGCTCGGCGCGTTCGGTGGCACGTTGGAGTGCATGGACCAGATCACGAGCGGGCGCGTCCTCCACCTCGGGACCTACAACGGCAATCCGCTGTGTATGGCCGCCGCCAAGGCGGTGTTGTCGGAGGTCTGTACGCCGGCAGCCACCGCCGAGACCATTCGCAAGAACCGTTCGTTCGCCGATCGCTGCGACGAGATCATCGCCCGTCACGACCTGCCCGCCCACACCGTGCAGTTCGGCGCCAAGGGCTGTGTCACGTGGTCGTCCGAGTCGGTTCGCAACTATCGCGACTACAAGCGCACTGACTTCGACCTCGCGTACGCGCAATGGATCCACCACATCAACCGCGGCCTGCTCCTGCCGCCCGGCCTTGACGACCAGTGGCTGATCTCGGTACTGCACACCGACGCCGACGTGGACAAGGGCGTCGAGGTGTTCCAGGAGTTCGTCGACGAACTCGTCGGGTAGGAGAGACTCTCGGTGGTGAACACGCCACCCAACCGACCGGGCTTCCCGACGATGGTCGGGCGCGCACTGCGGCGTCGCTGCCCGTGGTGCAGCGGCCGTCGGGCGTGGTTCACGGGATGGTTTGCCAAAGCCGACCGTTGCCACACGTGCGGCCTCAGATGGGATCGCGACCAGCCCGGGTTCGAACTGGGGGCCATGAGTGTGGCGGTGCTGATCACGGGTGGGGCGATCGTGGTACTGCTCGTCGTCGGGATCATCACGACGTATCCGGACATCGCCGTCGTGCCCCTCATGCTCATCGGGTTCGTCATCGCCGTGGTGGTTCCGGTCCTCACGTACCCGCTGACGTACACGCTGTGGTCGGCCTTCGATCTTGCCGTGCATCCTCCCGAGCCGAGGGAGCTGGAAGCAGCGGCGCGGCATCGCCACGCCCCGAGCGAGTCGACCGGTGAGGCGACCGGTGAGTCGAACGCGGGAATTTGACCAACTTTTCCGCTGAGATACTTGCTCGAACGCCTGTTCGAAGTTACGATGCTGTTGTTTCCCGAGGAAACCCTGCAACACCCCTTTCGTAGGGTCTCCTCCATCAGCGAATCGAGGCCGTTTCAGTCGGCCTCCCGGCAACGAGGCACACCCGGCGGACACCCCGGACGGGTCGCAGGAAAGAGATGACGGACATGGCGACAAGCATGGATCGCGAGAAGGCCCTCGAGATGGCGCTCGCGCAGATCGACAAGCAGTACGGCAAGGGCTCCATCATGAGGATGGGGGAGAAGGGGTCGATGGCGATCGACGTGGTGCCTACGGGTGCCTTGGCGCTCGACATCGCCCTCGGTATCGGCGGCCTGCCACGCGGCCGCGTCGTGGAGATATTCGGGCCGGAGTCCTCCGGCAAGTCCACCCTCGCCATGCACGTTGTGGCCGAGGCCCAGCGGTTGGGCGGCATCTGCGCCTACATCGACGCCGAGCACGCCATGGACCCGATCTACGCGCGGGCCATCGGGGTCGACGTCGACGAACTGCTCATCTCCCAGCCCGACACGGGCGAGCAGGCGCTCGAGATCTGCGACATGCTCGTGCGCTCGGGCGCCATCGACGTCGTCGTGATCGACTCGGTGGCTGCCCTCACGCCCCGTGCCGAGATCGAGGGCGACATGGGCGACAGCCACGTCGGCCTCCAGGCCCGGCTCATGTCGCAGGCCCTGCGCAAGCTCACCGCCAACCTCAACAAGACCGACACGATCTGCATCTTCATCAACCAGTTGCGCGAGAAGATCGGTGTGATGTTCGGGTCGCCGGAGACCACGCCGGGTGGTCGGGCGCTGAAGTTCTACAGCTCGATCCGGCTCGACATCCGCCGAATCGAGTCGATCAAGGACGGCGTCGAGGTGGTCGGCAACCGCACCCGGGTGAAGGTCGTCAAGAACAAGTGTGCACCGCCTTTTCGCCAAGCGGAGTTTGACATCATGTATGGCCACGGCATCAGCCGTGAGGGTGGCGTGCTCGACATCGGTGTCGACAACGAGATCGTGAAGAAGTCGGGTGCTTGGTACACCTACGAGGGCGAGCAGCTCGGGCAAGGTCGGGAGAACGCGAAGCAGTTCCTCCTCGACAACCCCGAGGTCATGATCGACATCTCGGAGCGCATCCGCACGAAGATGGGCCTCGGCGATGAGGTCGATGTCACGGAGGGTGACGACGCGCTCCTCGAGGTCCACCCCGACGACCTGCCCATCTCGTTGGGCGACTAGGAGGCTGATCCCAACCTGCCGGAATCGGATGATCCGGTAGGAAGGGATCGCTCTCGACGCCGTCGAACCTGTCCCTGATGGAGCAGCTCAAGGTGTCGACGAAGTCGAACCCCAACTCGGTCGCTGGCGCAATGGCTGGCGTCCTGCGGCAGCAGGGCGTGGTCGAGGTGCAGGTCGTCGGCGCGGGCGCGCTCAACCAGGCCATCAAGGCGGTGGCCATCGCCAGGGGCTACGTGGCCGCTGGGGGAATCGACCTCGTGTGCGTGCCGACCTTCGCTGACATCGAGATCGAAGGCGAGCGGCGCACGGCCATCCGCCTCGTGATCGAGGACCGTTTGCGCCGCCCGATCGACGTCGCCGTCGTCCTGCCCGACGCCGTCCTACCCGACGAGATCCTCGACGTCGACGCACTCAGCGAGCTGATGGCGGCCGATCCGGCCTCGCCGTCGCACCCCGGCCTCAACTGACCCGTCAGGCCCGGCTGGGGCGAGCTCCGAGTCGGGTCGTACGCTGTCGGCCGTGACTGAGCCCCGCCGCTTCTTCGTGCGCACCTTCGGGTGCCAGATGAACGAGTACGACTCAGAGCGGATCGCGGGCCTGCTCGAAGCCGACGGGCTGGTGGCGGCGGGGAGTGTGGACGATGCCGATGTGGTGGTGCTCAACACCTGTTGCATCCGAGAGAATGCCGACAACAAGCTCTACGGCACCCTGGGCCACCTGAAGTCGGTGAAGGCCGCCCGTCCCGACATGCAGATCATGGTGGGCGGGTGCTTGGCCCAGAAGGACCGTGATGGCCTCGTGGAGCGGGCCGGCCACGTCGACGTGGTGTTCGGCACCCACAACGTGCACCGGGCCGCCGAGCTGCTGCGCGAGTCCACCGCCGAAGGCCGCTCGATCGTCGAGATCCTCGAGGAGACCGTTGCCGACGACCACGACACCTTCCCGTCGGCCCTCCCGGTGCGCCGTGAGGTGCCATGGGCCGGCTGGGTGACGATCCAGATCGGCTGCGACAACTCGTGCGCCTTCTGCATCGTGCCCGCGGTGCGGGGCAAGGAGATCAGCCGCCCCGTCGTCGACATCCTGACCGAGGTGGCCAGCGCGGCGGCCGAGGGCGTCACCGAGGTGACCCTCCTCGGGCAGAACGTGAACAGCTACGGACGTGACCTCGCCCTGGCTGAGCGACAGGCGGGTGCCGACACGAAGGTTCGGCCGATGTTCGCCGAGCTGTTGCGAGCGGTCGGCGCCATCGACGGCATCCGCCGGATCCGGTACACGAGCCCGCACCCGAAGGACCTGCGTCCCGAGACGATCGCCGCCATGGCCGAGACGCCGGAGGTGTGCGAGCACCTGCACCTGCCCCTCCAGTCGGGGAGCGACCGCGTCCTTGCCGCCATGCACCGCGGCTATACCGCGGAGCGGTACCTCGAGCGCCTCGCAGCAGCCCGGGCCGCCATCCCCGACCTCGCCGTCACCACCGACATGATCGTGGGGTTCCCCGGGGAGACCGACGACGACTTCGCGCGCACGCTCGAGGTGGTGGCCGAAGCGGCCTACGACAGCGCCTACACCTTCATCTTCAGCCCCCGCCCGGGCACCGAGGCGGCCGACCTCGTCGATGAGTTCGTGGCCCCCGAGGTGGTGGCCGAGCGCTTCGAGCGGCTCAAGATCGTGCTCGACCGCTCCGGGCTGGCTCGCCACGAGGCAAGGGTGGGGCGCGTCGAGGAGGTCGTCGTCGAAGGGCCATCGCGGAAGGATCCGTCCGTGCTCGCTGGCCGCACGCGCCAGAACAAGCTGGTGCACTTCGCGGGGACGGCCATCAAGCCCGGCACCTATGCCACCGTGACGATCACCAGCGCCGCGCCGCACCACCTCCGCGGCGATCTCGTGGAGATCACGGCGCCCGCCACGCACAAGACGCGCCTGCCGCTCCTGGTCGGGTGATCCACCTCTCCCACGAGGCGTACGACAGCAAAGTGGCCGCGATGCTCGTCGCGGCCCTCAACGCCGAGATCAACGAGCGGTATGCCACCGACGGCGACACGGCCGATCCCGACGACGCGAACTACCTAGCCGAGGTGACGCCAGCGCTGGTGACGCCACCGCTCGGCGCGTTCCTCGTGGCTCGCATCGCCGACCGCGCGGTCGGCTGCGGGGCGCTGAAGCCCTTCGACGGCTCCGCCATGGTGGCCGAGGTGAAGCGCATGTACACCGTGCCCGACGCGCGGCGCCTCGGCGCGAGTCGGGCGATCCTCGCTCGTCTCGAGCACATAGCCGAGTCGCTCGGCTACCAGCGGGCGCAGCTCGAGACCGGCACCGCCCAACCCGAGGCCATCGCTCTCTACGAGTCCACCGGGTGGCGTCGGATCGATCCCTACGGCTTTTACAAGGACTCCCCACAGTCGGTCTGCTTCGCCAAGGACCTGCTCTCGTGACGATCGATCCGGGGCGTCACGCGGCGCTCGTCGGGGCCACGGCATCGGGGAAGTCAGCTGTTGCGCTGGCGCTGGCCCGACGCGACCCGTCCTGGGAGCTGGTGTCGATCGACTCGATGCAGGTCTACCGAGGGATGGACATCGGCACGGCCAAGCCCACCGCGGCCGAGCAGGCTGAGGTACCGCACCACCTGATCGACCTGCTCGATCCCTGGGAGGACGGCACGGTCGCCTGGTTCCAGCGCCAGGCCCAGGACGCGATTGCGGCGATCGAGAGTCGGGGCCATCGGGCGCTGCTGGTGGGTGGCACCGGCCTCTACGTGCAGGCCATCGTCGACGATCTCGACATCCCGGGCCAGTACCCCCACGCCCGGGCCGAGGTGGACGACGACCCCGACACCGGTGCCTTGCACCGAAGGCTCACCGAGCTCGATCCGCTGGCCGCCTCCCGCATGGAGCCCGGCAACCGCCGGCGGATCGTGCGTGCGCTGGAGGTGACGGTCGGCAGCGGCCGGCCGTTCTCCAGCTTCGGTCCCGGGCTCGATGCTCATCCGTCGACCCCGTTTCGGCTCGTCGGACTCGCGCGCGACGCGGAGGAGCTGCGTCACCGCATCGAGGCTCGGTACGCGACTCAGATGGCGGCCGGGTTCCTCGACGAGGTGGCCACGTTGCGAGCCCACCCCCGGGGGATCTCCCGCACCGCAGGGCAGGCGCTCGGGTACCGGGAGCTGCTGGCCCACCTCGACGGGCAGACCACCTTGGATGTAGCTGTTGAGCTGGCGGTGTCTCGCACGCGGCGCTTTGCGCGGCGCCAGCGGTCGTGGTTCGGTCGCGATGCTCGCATCGCCTGGCTCGATGCCTCCGTCGACGAGAACCTCCTCGTGGACGCGCTGGCCGCCGCCGTAGGCTGACCCGCACATGCGGCTCACGAAGCACCACGGCCTGGGCAACGACTTCCTCGTGCTGCTCGATCTCGACGGCATCCACCCGATGTCGCCGGAGCAGGCCGTCGCGCTCTGCGATCGCCACACCGGGATCGGGGCCGACGGTCTCCTGCGCGTCACGGCCGGCACGGGTGGGGCCGACGTCACGATGCGCCTCCTCAACGCTGACGGCTCGGTCGCCGAGATGAGCGGTAACGGCATCCGATGCCTCGCACAGGCCGTGTTCCAGGCCGGTCTGGCCGCACCGCCGGTCCTCCGGGTGGCCACCGATGCCGGTCTGCGGACCGTGACCGTGCTGGCCCGTACCGGCCCGCAATCCCATCGCCTCAGCGTGGAGATGGGCCAGGCCAAGGTGGGCGAGGAGCAGCCCGAGTGGGTGGACGGCGACGTGCTGCGCGCCGTGCACGTCGACGTCGGCAACCCCCATGTCGTGCTCCACTGGGGCGGTGCTGAGCTGCCGGGCACCGAGGCGCTCGTGGCCATCGGCTCCCGCATCGACGACGCCACGCGCGGGGGCACCAACGTCGAGATCGTGCAACCGGCTGCCGGCGGTGGGCTCGACATGGTGGTGTACGAGCGCGGTGTGGGTCCCACACAAGCCTGCGGCACCGGCGCCTGCGCGGTCGCCGCGGCCGCGCACTCGTGGGAGCTCGCCGGGGAGACGGCCACCGTGCACATGCCGGGCGGGCCGGTCGACATCACCCTGGGCGATCCGGTGCTCCTCACCGGCGACGCCACCTCCATCGCCATCTTCGACACCCCGTGGCCGTGAACGACTTGGCCCTGAGGACCATCGCGTGAGCCTGATCGAACGCGAGGTTCGGGAGAAGATCGTGCTGGTCGGCGTGACGCTCCCGCCCAGCACCGCGGAGGACACCGAGGCGGGCCTCGATGAGCTGTCGCTGCTCGTCGACACCGCCGGGGCTGACGAGGTGGGTCGCATCGTCCAGAAGCGCCGCGCCCCCGATCCGCCCACCTTCGTCGGCAAGGGCAAGGCCGAGGAGCTGCGAGAGCTGGCGTTGGAGACCGACTGCGACACCGTCGTGTTTGACAACGAGCTGTCACCCGGTCAGCAGCGCAACCTCGAGAAGCTGTTGGGCCGCACCGCCATCGACCGCACCGCGGTGATCCTCGACATCTTCGCCCAGAACGCCCACAGCCAGGAGGGCAAGGCGCAGGTGGAGCTGGCCCTGCTCAAGTACCGCCTCCCTCGCATCCGCGGCAAGGGCACGGCGCTCTCGCAGCAGGCGGGCGGCATGTCGGCCGGTGGGGCGCGGATCGGCACCCGTGGTCCGGGCGAGACCCAGCTCGAGGTCGATCGTCGTCGCATCCAGCGTCGCATCCACAAGCTCGAAGCCGAGCTCCGCGAGATCGACAAGCACCGCACCACCCAGCGCAAGGCGCAGCGCAGGAGTCGGGTGCAGCGGGTTGCCATCGTCGGTTACACGAACGCGGGAAAGTCCACCCTGCTCAACCGCCTCACCGATGCTGGTGTGCTCGTGGAAAACCGGCTCTTCGCCACGCTCGATGCCACCACCCGCAGGCTCGATCTGCCCGGTGGTGAGGCTGTGCTCGTCACCGACACGGTTGGCTTCATCCGCAAGCTGCCCCACGACCTCGTCGAGGCGTTCAAGTCCACGCTGGCGGTGGCTGCCGACGCCGACCTGCTCGTGCACGTCGTCGACTCCTCGGCGCTCGATGTCATCGGCAACATCGATGCCGTGCGCACCGTGCTGCGCGAGATCGGCGCCGACGAGGTGCCCGAGCTGCTGGCCTTCAACAAGGCCGACCTCGCCCCCGCCGATGCCAAGCGGCTGGCGGCCAGCCATCAGGGTGCCGTGGCCTTCAGCGCCGCGAGAGGCACCGGCATCGACGAGCTGCTGCGCACCGTCGCCGATCGGCTGCGGGCGCTCACCAACGTGGTGGAGCTCGCCATCCCGTACGGCCGCGGCGATCTGCTCGCCGCCATCCACCGCGAGGGCGAGGTGCTCGTGGAGCTGCCTGACGACGGCGCCATGCGCGTCCGCGTCCGCTTCGACGACGCAGCCCTCGGGCGATTCGTCGAGTACGTGGTGCGGTGACGAGGCTGTCACCGTGAGCGCCGCGCAGCCCTTCGTCCCGCCGCCGTACCCTTACGACCGCCTCGACGATCTCAAGGCCCTCGGTGGCGCCCTGCCCGGCGGGCTGGTCGACCTCTCCATCGGCACGCCGTGCGACCCACCCCCGCAGGTCGTGCTCGACGCACTCGCCCACTCCGGAGCGGAACGGGGATACCCCCCGTCGATCGGCACGCTCGCCTACCGGGAGGCGGCGGTGGCCTGGATGAGCCGCCGGCTCGGGGTCACCGTCGACGCGGCGCACGTGGCGGCCTGCGTCGGCACCAAGGAGCTGGTGGCCGGCATGCCGCAGTGGCTGCGGTTGCGCCGCCCCGACCTCGACACTGTGCTCTACCCGGCGATCAGCTATCCCACGTACGCGATGGGTGCCACGTTGGCCGGCTGCCGCGCCGTGCCCTACGGCGCGCTCGACGACATCAGCGAGGACGACGCCCGCCGGGCCCTGTGCGTGTGGGTGAACGTTCCCGGCAACCCCACGGGAGCGCTCGCTGACCTGGGTGCAGCCGCGGCGTGGGGTCGGGAGCGGGGTGTGCCCGTGCTCTCCGACGAGTGCTACGTGGAGTTCACGTGGGAAGGCCAGCCCCACACGATCCTCGAGCACGGTCTCGATGGGGTGCTGGCCGTGCACTCGCTGTCGAAGCGCTCCAACCTCGCGGGGGCGCGGGCCGGGTTGTACGCCGGTGACCCCGAGCTCGTGCACTACCTGGCCGAGGTGCGCAAGCACGCTGGCTTCATGGTGCCCGGGCCCGTCCAAGCGGCGGCCATCGCCGCCTGGGGTGACGATGCCCATGTCGATGAGCAGCGCGCTCGCTACCACGGTCGCCTCGATGCGATGCGTGGCGCCCTGGCCGCGATCGGCGTCGACGCACCGATGCCCGCCGGCGCGTTCTACCTGTGGGCCCCCGCCCCCGACGGCGACGCGTGGGCCCTCACCCGACGCTTGGCCGAGCAAGGTGGGGTGCTCGTATCACCCGGCGAGTTCTACGGTCCCGACGGCGCCGACCACGTGCGGGTGGCGGTCGTGCAGCCCGACGACCGCATCGCCCTCGTGGCCGAACGGCTCGCCGCCGCAGTGGCGGCTGGCTGATCACCCGTTCTGTGTGCAGGCAGCCACGTGATGCGTGGCTGCCTGCACACAGAAGCCGTTGGGGGTGCCGTTGGGAATCAGTTGGCGTGGAGGGCGTCGTTGAGCTCGACGCTGCCGGTGCCGCGTGGGCGCACCTCGACCACCCCGGTGGTGCTGTTGCGGATGAAGAGCAGGTTGGACTGCCCGCTCAGCTCGACGGCCTTCACCACCCGGCCCTCCGGGAGCGTCACGCGGGTGCCGGGGGTGACGTAGAGGCCGGCCTCCACCACGCAGTCGTCGCCGAGCGAGATGCCCACGCCGCCGTTGGCGCCCACGAGGCAGCGCTCACCGATCCGAACCCTCTCCTTGCCCCCGCCAGAGAGCGTTCCCGCCACTGACGCTCCGCCGCCGAGGTCGGAGCCCTCGCCCATCACCACGCCCTGACTGATCCGACCCTCCACCATCGAGGTGCCGAGCGTGCCCGCGTTGAAGTTCACGAACCCCTCGTGCATCACCGTGGTGCCCTCGGCGAGGTGGGCGCCGAGGCGCACACGGTCGGCGTCAGCGATCCGCACCCCGCTGGGCACCACGTAGTCGACCATGCGCGGGAACTTGTCGAGCGAGTGGACGAGCAGCGGCGTGCCGGCTGCCCGGGCGCGCATCCGGGCCGCGTCGAGCTCGTCGGGGGCGACGGCCCCGAGCTGCGTCCACGCCACGTTCTGGAGGAGCCCGAAGATCCCGTCGAGGCTGATCGTGTTGGGCTGCACTAGGCGGTGCGACAAGAGGTGGAGCCGGAGGTAGGCGTCGTGCGTGTCGACCGGTGGCGCAGCGAGGTCCTCGATCGTTGTGGTCACCGCCACCGTGTCGACGTTGCGCACGGCATCGGGGCCGATCGCACCGGCCCCATCCGTTCCGAGCGCTCGAGCGGCGGCATCGCCGTCGAGCACGACGGTCGAGGCGGGGCCAGGGGCGGGCTCGAGGGTGGGGCGCAGGAACCACACGTCGAGGACGCGGCCATCGGGGGTGTGGGTGGCGAGGCCGGAGCCACGGGCGCCACCGGAGGCGAGGGGGGTGTCGGTCACGATCCGCAACCGTATCGGTCGGTGCTGGTCGTCCTCATAGGCTGGCCGGATGCCCGGTCCCGACCTCCTCGCCCGCACGGCCGCGCTGGTCGACATCTCCTCGGTGAGCCACGACGAGGCGCGCCTCACCGAGCACATCGAAGCCGAGCTGCGCGCGCTGGGGCACCTCGAGGTCACTCGAGTCGGCGCCAACCTCGTCGCCCGCACCCAGCTGGGCCGCACCAGCCGCCTGCTGCTCGCCGGCCACACGGACACCGTGCCCGTCAACGGCAACGCCACCGCGCGCATCGAGGGCGACGTGCTCTGGGGCCTCGGCGCGGCGGACATGAAGGGCGGGTTGGCAGTGATGCTGGCCCTGGCCGAGGCGGTGCCCGAGCCGCTGCTCGACGTCACGTGGGTGTTCTACGCCGGCGAGGAGGTGAGCGTCGAGCACAACGGCCTCGGCCACCTCATGCGTGACCGGCCCGACCTGCTCGCGGCCGACGTCGCCATCCTCGGCGAGCCGACCGGCGGGGAGATCGAGGCGGGGTGCCAGGGCACGATGCGGCTCGAGGTCACCGTGCGCGGGACGCGCGCCCACACCGCTCGCCCGTGGATGGGGCGCAACGCCGTGCATCGCTTGGGCGCCGTGCTGCGCGCCGTCGACGCATTCCCCGAACGACGTCCGGTGCTCGACGGCTGCGAGTACCGCGAGGCGCTCCAGGCGGTCGCGGTGTCGGGCGGGGTGGCCGCCAACGTGGTGCCCGACCTGGCTAGCGTCACCCTCAACCGTCGCTTCGCCCCCGACCGCACCCCTGCGGAGGCGGAGGCCGAGGTGCGAGCCCTGCTCGCCCCAGTGCTCGAGGACGGCGACGAGGTGGCCGTGGTCGACATGGCGCCGGCCGCAGCACCCGGTCTTGATCACCCGGTGCTTCGGGCGCTCATCGACGACCATGCGCTCCCGGTGCGGGCCAAGCTCGGCTGGACCGACGTGGCCCGCTTTGCCGCGGCTGGCATCCCGGCCTGCAACCTCGGACCGGGCGACCCGACCGTTGCCCACATGGCGGACGAGCGGGTCGACCGCTCGTCACTGGATCGCACCTACGCGGTGCTGCACGCCGTGCTCACGACCGTCCATTAGGGACACCCCCCGTTCTGTGGAGGAGCACGCACGGCAGCTCCAGAGATCCGGTGGGGTTCAGGGCAGGCGCCAGGCGGTGAGCGCCGTGCCCACCGCGCTGGCCACGATTGCCCCGATGGCTGCCGCCACCAGCCAGCCAGAGGGCCCGCCGTCGTCGGTCGCGGGGCTGAACGGGGCGGCGGCAGACGTCGCCGGTGTGGAGACGACGGGTGCGTGCGGGTCGACCTGCGGGGGCGGTGCGGTCGACGAGGAGGGGACGAGCGTGGTGGGCGTCGCGCCCGGACGGGTGCTCCCGGTGGTGGACGGGATGGTCGTGCGCCCCGGTGGGGGAGCCGTGCTCGTGGTGGCCACCGCCGTGCCGACGGCGGTGGCGAGGTCGATGCGGCCGAAGCCGAAGCTGTCGTCGCGGCCCTTCGGCCCGAGGTCGGTCGCGGTGGACAGCAGGCGGTCGATGGCGCTCTGCGGCGTGTAGCCGGCGCTCAGGAGCACGGCGAGGGCGCCGCTGACGTGCGGTGTTGCCATCGAGGTTCCTGCCAGGCAGGCGTACTGGTTCGACTGCCCCAGGGACCAGTACGTGGAGAGGATGCCCTTGGGCGTCCCGCCCGTAGCGCAGTCGCTGGCCTGCGTCTCGGCCTCGCCCCCCGGGGCGGCGACAGGCCAGCGGGCGGACCGGAGCACCGAGGAGCTCGCGCTGGAGTAGGAGGCCCGCCCGTCCTCTCGGTTGGTGGCAGTGACGAGCACGGCCGGCTCGTCGGCGAAGCCAGCAGGCAGGTTGGCATCGTTGCCAGCCGCGACGACGGCGATGACACCCTTGCTCCACGCGTAGTCGATGGCGTCGCAGAAGTCGCAGCCGAGCACCGACTGCTCGGCGCCGCCGCCGAGCGAGAGGTTGATGATGTTCGCGCCGTGATCGACTGCCCACCGGATGCCGGCCGACACATCACCGGGGGTGCCGCTCGCAGTGCAGCTGCCGCCGCTGCAGTCGTTCTCGAGCACTCGCACGGCCAGCAACCGGGCGTCGGGCGCCACACCCGCGATGCCGAGGCGGTTGTTGGTCGTGGCCAGCGCGATGCCCGACACGTGGGTGCCGTGTCCGTTGTCGTCCTGGGCCGAGCCGGCACAGCGGGTGGGGTCGGTGTTGGCACCGATGCAGCTCACCGAGCCCACGATCTTGTCGCGGAGGTCCTGGTGCTGGAGGTCGACACCGGAGTCGACCACCGCGATGGTGATCCCACGACCCGTCGCCTGACTCCACGCGTCGGGCGCGCCGATGCGGTCCAGGCCCCACTGGAGGCCTTGGGTGAAGACGGGATCGTTGACCGCAACTCGCCCCTGCGCGGGCGCCCCGCCAAGGGCCAGCAGCCCGAGCACGAGCGCGAGGAGGCAACGGGACGAGCGGGACATCTACCCCATTGTCGGTCACGACTGGGGCGACGTGGTAGTCGGGCCTCAGAGGCGGCGCAGCACGGTGACGACCTTGCCGTAGATCGTGACGTCGTTGGCGTCGAACTCCATCGGCGAGAGCCGGGCGTTGGAGGGGAGCAGGGTGATCGTGGCGCCCTTGCGACGGTAGGTCTTCACGGTGGCCTCGTCGCCCGGGATGCCGGCCACGACGATGTCGCCGTTGTCGGCGGTCCCCTGGGCCCGGCAGACGACGAAGTCGCCGTCGACGATCGCCGCCTCGACCATCGAGTCGCCCCGAACGCGGAGCATGAACAGGTCGCCCTCACCGGTGAAGTCGGCCGGGAGCGGCAGGGTCTCCTCGATGTTCTGCTGGGCGAGCACGTCGGTGCCGGCGGCCACATCGCCCACGAGGGGGACGTGACGCACGGGCCGGCGCTCGACGGGCGCACCGGAGGTGGCGTCGAAGCGCACCTCGATGGCGCGGGGCTTGGTGGGGTCGCGGCGGAGGAAGCCGAGCTTTTCGAGCGTGGCGAGGTGGGCGTGGACCGTGGATGGGGAGGTGAGGCCCACGGCGGTGCCGATCTCGCGGACCGACGGCGGGAAGCCGCGGTCGCGTTGGTGCTGCTCGATGACCTCGAGGATCTCTCGTTGCCGGGGGGTGAGGGTGACGTCAGCCATCGGGGGGCCTCCAGTGCCATACAGGTGTTCGTGACCCTACCGAACGCGCCCCTCCATGGCAAACACCCGTTCGTTCGCATGGCTGTTCGATTGGGGCTTGACGACGAACGGGCGTTCGACGGTATGGTGGGTAGAGCGAACAGGCGTTCCGGGAACACCCGTTCAGCATCCTTCCCCCGACCGACTGTCACACCCCCTGAGGAGACTCACCACCATGTCCTCGGCAGCAGCGCTCCAGCTCCAGATCCACCCTCGCATCCGGCCCACCACGGTCCCCCCGGGTCCCGAGTCGCCCCGTCGCCCCGCGCTGCGGGCGATCGAGGGCGGTCGGGCCCCGGCCCGCCTGGCCGAACGGGCCGTGTATCGCCGTCGGCGCCTGGTGGCGCTCGTCGTCGTCGCCGTGATCGTGATCGCAACCTTCCTCCTGGCCAACGCTGCCGTGGCCAGGACCGCCGGCGGCGGCACCCCCAACCCCGTCGCCGGCACCTCCGCATCGCTCGTGCACGTCGTCCAGCCCGGCGACACCCTCTGGTCGATCGCCCGCGGGCTGGGAGGCGACACCGATGTTCGGCTGGTGGTCGACCAGCTCATCGACCTGAACGGCCGGGCGCCGCTCACGGTCGGGCAACGGCTGCAGGTGCCCTGACCTCGTCCCCGACCAGGTCGCAGTCGGCCTGCGCCAGTACCGTGCACTCCGTGCGGTGTCCTTCGTGTGGGTCCTTCGACGACAAGGTGGTCGATTCGCGCCAGGCCGACGACGGCACCTCGATCCGCCGTCGCCGAGCGTGCATCGAGTGCGGGCGTCGGTTCACCACCTTCGAGCGCCTCGATGAGGTGTCACTCGTCGTGGTGAAGCGCTCCGGCCATCGCGAGCCCTTCGAGCGCGAGAAGGTGGCGGCGGGCATCCGTCTCGCCGCGAAGGGTCGCCCGATCGAGGCGGACGGCGGTGCCGCCCTCGACGAGCTGATCACGGTCATCGAAGAGGTCGTGCGCCTGGAGGGCGGCGCCGAGGTCACCACCGAGACGGTGGGCCGCGTGGTGCTCGAGCAGCTCCGCGAGGTCGATCCGGTGGCAGCCATCCGGTTCGCGAGCGTCTACCTCGGCTTCGACGACGTCGCAGACTTCGAGCGCGAGGTCATCCTGCTCTCCAAGCGAACCGCGCCCAAGCCGCGCTGAGCGGCCGTCAGCGGTCGCGGAGCCAACGCGACAGCAGCAGACCGTCGCCTTCGAGCAGTCGGTCGAGGTGCATCGGCAGCGGCGCGGGCGGCCGCGCACCAGTAGACGATCGAGCGGCATCGCCGCCCACGAGCAGGGGAGCGAGCGTGAGCGCCCACTCGTCGATCAGGTCGTCGAGGAGCAGGTCGCCGTTCAGGTGCGGACCGCCTTCACAGGTGATGGTGCGGACGCCGCCAGCGTGGAGCATCCCCATCGCCAGCGGCAGGTCGACCGTCGCGTCACCGGCCACGATGAGCTCCGCCACCGCGCCGACCTCGTCGAGACGCTGCGCCGGTGCAGCCGAGCAGGTGAGCACCAACGGCGGCTCCTCGGCCTTCGTGAACAGGGGGAGATCGAGATCGAGATCGAGGGAGCGGGTGACGATGGCCAGGCGCGGGGCCTCGGACTGACCGCGCCCACGGCGTGCCGCCCTTGTGGCGTCGGACGGCCGTGGGGGTCCGTAGCCCTCGGCTCGCACCGTTCCCGCGCCGGCCAGCACGACGTCGGCGACGGCTCGCAGCGCGGCGAACATGGCCTTGTCGGCCGGTGCGCCGAGCGCCCCGGAGCGGTCGTCGACGGTGATGGCGCCGTCGAGCGAGGCGATCATGTTGACCAGGAGCCAGGGCCGTCCTGCCGGCGTGGCGCGGGCCTCGGCGGCCACGTAGCTGGTGACATCGTCGATCGGGCCGGGATCGGGCCAGAGCCGTTGCATCGCGGCGACGCTACCGGCACGGGTCCCTGGTGGCGGCGGCTGTGCTCGTGTTGTGGTTGTCGATGGCGCCCAGCGCAGCCACGGTGCAGGCTGGGGCGGTGACGACCTCCGCCGCCCAACCCGCGCGCTCGCAGCTGCCGCCCGATCACCACCACAACACCGAGAAGCACCGCTCGCACCGCACGGGGTGGGTGCGTGCCGCGGTCCTCGGTGCCAACGACGGCGTCGTCTCCACCGCGTCCCTGATCGTCGGGGTGGCCGGCGCCGGCGCCTCGTTCGGTGCCGTGCGCACGGCCGGGATCGCGGGCCTGGTGGCGGGCGCGATGTCGATGGCGGTGGGGGAGTACGTCTCCGTCGCGTCCCAGCGTGACATCGAGGAGGCCGACCTGCGCATGGAGCGCCAAGCCCTGGAGGACCACCCTCGTGCGGAGCTCGTCGAGCTCACGGAGATCTGGCGGGGCCGCGGCCTCGATCCCGAGCTGGCCGCCCAGGTGGCCCGTCAGCTCACCGACGCCGACGCGCTGGCCGCCCACGCCCGCGACGAGCTGGGCCTCACCGAGATCTCCACGGCTCGGCCCGTGCAGGCCGCGTCCACCTCGGCGGTCGCCTTCTCGCTGGGCGCGATGCTCCCCCTCCTCGCCTACGTGCTCACGCCCGGTTCGGGGCGCTCGGCGGTGGTGATCGCCGCAGCGATGGTGGGGCTCGCCCTCCTCGGCGCCGTCGGTGCTGCGCTGGGCGGTGCGCGCCGGCTGCGGGCCACCCTGCGCGTCGCCGTCGGCGGCGCAGCCGCCATGGCGCTCACGATGCTCGTCGGCAAGCTCACCGGTGCCGCGCTCGGCTGAGCCGATGCGTGCTGCGGGCGTCGCTTCGCTCCTGCCTCCGCACGTGCCTCCCGGCGGCCGGCGGAGCCGGACCGCCTTCGGCTGAGCCGATGCGTGCTGCGGGCGTCGCGCTCGGCTGAGCACTGGCAGGATGGGCGTGCCATCTCACCAGGGGGACCAGCCATGACCATCGCGGACGAGGCGCCGACGGCGCCGAGCGCCACCGAGCCAGCGACGCGCACCGCCATCCGCACGTGTCCGCTCTGCGAGGCGGGCTGCGGCCTCGAGATCACCTTGCGACCCGTCGAGGGCGGTGGCGAGGAGGTCGTGCGCATCCGCGGCGACCAGGCCGATGTGTTCAGCCACGGCTACATCTGCCCCAAGGGCTCCACGCTCAAGCAGCTCCACGAGGACCCTGACCGCATCCGCCGCCCGCTCGTGAAGCGCGATGGCGCCTTCGTGGAGGTGGGCTGGGACGAAGCTTTTGCCGAGATCGAACGGCGCCTGCTGCCGATCCTCGACCGAGACGGCCGCAACGCCTGTGCCGTCTACGTGGGCAACCCCAACGCCCACAACCTCGCCGGCCTGCTCTACAACCGGGCCTTGCTGCGCGCCCTGGGCACCACCAACGTGTTCTCCGCCTCAACGGTCGACCAGCGTCCGAAGGAGATCTCGGCCGCCCTCATGTTCGGCGGCGGGCTGAACATCCCAGTGCCCGACGTCGACCGCACCGACTTCATGCTGATGCTCGGCGCCAACCCCTACGCCTCCAACGGCAGCCTCGCCACCGCCCCCGACTGGCCGGGTCGCCTCGAGCGCCTCATCGAGCGGGGCGGCACGCTCGTGGTCGTCGACCCGCGTCGCTCGCGCACCGCGGAGATGGCCACCGAGTGGGTGCCGATTCGCCCGGGAGCCGATGCCTACCTCCTCATGGCGATGGTGCAGGTCATCACGGCCGAGGGGTTGGTCGACCTCGGTGCGCTCGCCGAGCTCGTCACCGGTCTCGACGACGTCGTCGCGGCGGCGGCTCCGTTCACCCCGGAGGCCGTGGCGCACGCGTGCGGCCTCCCGGCGGAGGACATCCGGCGTCTCGCCCGTGCCCTCGCCATGGCGCCCACAGCCTGCGTGTACGGCCGCATCGGCACCACCACGGCCGAGTTCGGCACGGTCACGTCGTGGCTGGTCGACGTCCTCAACGTGCTCACGGGGAACCTCGACCGTCCCGGGGGAGCGATGTTCACCACCGCCGCGGCCGGCGCTTCGAACACCCGCGGCAAGCCGCGCTTCGGGCGTGAGACGCGCCTGCACCGCCGCACGAGTCGGGTCGGTGGGTTGCCCGAGACGATGGGCGAGCTGCCCGTCGTCGCGCTGGCCGAGGAGATCGACACGCCGGGCCCCGGTCAGGTGCGAGCACTCCTCACCGTGGCCGGCAACCCGGTGCTGTCCACCCCCAACTCCGGACGGCTCGACGCCGCGCTGGCCGGGCTCGAGTGCATGATCGCCGTCGACATCTACGTGAACGAGACCACGCGCCACGCCGACTTGATCCTCCCCGCGCCCTCGGCCCTGCAGAAGGCGCACTACGACGTGGCCCTGCTGCAGCTCGCGCTGCATGACGTGGCCAACTACAGCGAGCCCGTGCTCCCGCTCGACGACGACCAGCTCGACGAGTGGCAGGTGTTCGCCCGCCTGGCCCTGGTGCTCCAGGGCATGGGGGCCACCGCGGATCCCGCCATCGTCGACGACCTGATGATCACCTCCATGGTGCAAGGGAGCGTGGCCGACGAGACGAGCCCCGTGTTCGGCCGCGAGGTCGACGACGTGCTGGCGGCACTGGCCCCGCGCACCGGTCCTGAGCGCATCCTCGACTTCCTCCTGCGCACCGGACCCTACGGCGAGGGCTTCGGCAGCGATCCCGAGGGGCTGTCGCTCGATGTGCTCCTGGCCGCTCCCCACGGCGTCGATCTCGGCGCCCTCAAGCCGCGTCTGCCCGACGTCCTGCGCACCCCCGACGGCATGATCGCCCTCGCCCCGGCGCTGCTCCTGGGCGATCTGCCGCGCCTCCGAGATGGTCTCGACGGCCGGCGCGACCATCCCTTCGTGCTGATCGGTCGTCGTCACGTGCGGTCGAACAACTCGTGGATGCACAACATCAACGTGCTCGTGAAGGGCAAGCCGCGCTGCACGATGCACCTCCACCCCGACGACGCCGCCGCGCTGGGGCTCGTCGACGGCGACCCTGCCGTCGTCCGCTCGCGCGTCGGTGAGGTGCAGGTGCCCGTGGAGGTCACCGATGCCATCCGGCCCGGAGTCGTGAGCATCCCGCACGGGTGGGGGCACGACCTCGAGGGCACGCAGATGGCAGTGGCCCAGGAACACGCCGGGGTGAACAGCAACATCCTCGCTGACGACAAGCTCTTCGACCCGATCTCCGGGAACGCCGTGCTCAACGGCATCCCGGTGAGCGTGTCCCGCGCCGAGGGCTAGGCCTCGGCGCAGTCGCCGAGGAGGGCGCCTCGGGCGGCGTAGGGGTGGACGGCGTCGCGGAGGCGGCGCATCAGCGCGCCGAAGGTCTCGATCTCCTCGGCGCTGAGGGCGCCCTCGAGGATGGCGGAGAGCTGCTCTAGGTGATCGGGCACGGCCGCGAGGAGCAGTGCCTCGCCGGCCGACGTGAGCGTGGCGTAGGCGCCGCGGCGGTCCGACGGGCAGGTGGACCGCTCCACCAGGCCGCCCGCCACGAGGCGATCGACGACGCGAGTGAGCCCGCTGGCCGAGAGCGTCGTCTGGGCGGCGAGGTCGGTCATCCGCAGGCGATGACCAGGCGTGCGGGCGAGGCGCAGGAGCACCTCGAAGCGCTGGCCCGATATCCCGTGCGCCGCCTCTAGCCGCTGGCTGGCGGCGTCGGCGATCCCGGCGTGGGCCTCGAAGAACAGGCCCATGGTGGTGAGGTGGTGGTGCTCGAGGAGCGTGTCGGGAGCGGTCGTCCGGGCCATGTGAAGAAGTGTAGCCAGGATAGTTGCGAGTGCAAGGATCCTTCGGTAGAGTACTTGCAACCGCAACGATTGCAGATGCAATCAAACCACCAGGAGCAGCACATGATGATCCAGACCCCCACCGCCACCATCCCGACCCGCCGCGTCGACGGCGTGGAGGTGCCCGCACCGGGCACCTACCAGCTCGACGTCTCCCACTCGAGCGTGGGGTTCAGCGTGCGCCACCTCATGGTGTCCAAGACGAAGGGCCGCTTCGCCGACTTCGCCGGCACGGTCACCATCGGCGAGGACCCGCTCGACTCGTCCGTTGAGGTCGAGATCCAGACCGCGTCGATCGACACCCGCGACGAGGGCCGCGACGGCCACCTGCGCTCGGCCGACTTCTTCGACGCCGAGACGCATCCGGCGATCACCTACCGCTCCACGTCGGTCGCCCCCGGTGCCAAGGGCACGTGGAACGTCGAGGGCGAGCTCACGGTGCGGGGCATCACGAAGCTCGTGCCGCTCACGGTCTCGTTCGAAGGTGGCCTCGTGGACCCGTGGGGCAACGCTCGCATCGGCTTCGAGGCCCACACCGAGCTCGACCGCGAGGCGTTCGGTCTCACCTGGAACCAGGCCCTCGAGACCGGCGGCGTGGTCGTCGGCAAGTCGGTGAAGATCGACATCGAGGCCGAAGCCGTCCAGCAGTAGGTCGAATGGCCCATTGCGCGAGAGCTCGTCCCCAGGCCTGTGGACCGGGGGTGGAGAAATCCACCCCCAATTCACAGGATGTTCCTCTAGCCATCCACAAGGTGGACTCTTTAGGTTGCGACCCTGTGCAGGGGCCGTGGAGCGATCGATCGGAACGGTGGCAGTCGATTCACGTCTGTGGTGGGCTGGACGACTCCTTTGGGGGCATCGAGCTGGGGGCGCGCCACGCGTGGCGCCTCCGGTGGCGGTCCTCCTGACCTGGTCGCAAGCGCCACGGCCCCTCGCCGAAAAAGATTCGGCAAGGCGTTGACACGCCTGTAGTTACAGTGCTGTAGTTCCTCCTACATCTTGTGGTTGGGGGGCGCCGAACGGCGAATCAGCCACAAGACCTAGTGGTCACTCGACTCCAGCGGGCACTCGCTTCCAGCGCCCGTCAGATCAATGGGCCACCCGGCAGCACGCACGCACCTTCTCCACCACCTCGACCCGGAGGGTCCACCCACGATGGCACTCGCACCTCATCACGCCGGCATCGGCATCCGCAGGCACTTCACGACCGTTGGGGTCCACCCCTACGACGAGCTCACGTGGGAGCGCCGCGACGCGCGGATCACGAACTTCAAGGACGGCTCGGTCGCCTTCGAGCAGCTCGGCGTCGAGTTCCCCACGACGTGGTCGCTCAACGCCACGAACATCGTCGCCCAGAAGTACTTCCGCGGCACGCCCGGCTCGAGCGAGCGCGAGTCGTCGCTGCGCCAGGTGATCGATCGGGTCGCCGACACGATCACCCAGTGGGGCCTCGAGGGCGGCTACTTCGCCGACGAGCACGAGGCCGACACCTACAACGCCGAGCTGAAGCACCTCCTGGTCACCCAGAAGGCGGCGTTCAACAGCCCGGTGTGGTTCAACATCGGCGTGCCGGGCGTCCCCCAGCAGGCATCGGCGTGCTTCATCCTCGCCGTCGACGACCAGATGGACTCGATCCTCAACTGGTACGTCGAGGAGGGCACCATCTTCAAGGGCGGCTCCGGCTCGGGCATCAACCTGTCCAAGATCCGCTCCTCGGTCGAGCTGCTGAAGGGCGGCGGCACCGCGTCAGGCCCGGTCAGCTTCATGCGCGGCGCCGACGCGTCGGCCGGCACCATCAAGTCCGGCGGCAAGACCCGCCGCGCCGCGAAGATGGTCATCCTCAACGTCGACCACCCCGACGTGGAGGACTTCATCTGGGTGAAGGCGCGCGAGGAGAAGAAGATCCGGGTCCTCGAAGAGGCCGGGTTCGACATGAGCCTCGACGGCAAGGACATGGCGTCAGTGCAGTACCAGAACGCCAACAACTCGGTGCGGGTCACCGACGAGTTCATGCAGGCGGTCGTCGACGACGCCGACTGGCACCTCCGGGCCGTCACCGACGGGTCGATCGTCCGCACCATCAAGGCGCGCGACCTCATGCGCCAGATCTCCCAGGCCTCGTGGGAGTGCGCCGATCCCGGCATGCAGTTCGACACCACGATCAACCACTGGCACACCGCGGCCAACACAGGTCGGATCAACGGCTCCAACCCGTGCTCGGAGTACATGCACCTCGACAACTCGGCGTGCAACCTGGCCAGCCTCAACCTGCTCGAGTTCCTCGACCTCTCCGACGACATCGGCGCCGGCACCACCGACTCCTTCGACGTGGAGGGCTTCCGTCACGCCGTCGAGATCATGTTCACCGGCCAGGAGATCCTCGTCGGCCGGGCCGACTACCCCACGGCTCCCATCGCAGAGACCTCCCGCCAGTTCCGTCAGCTCGGCCTCGGCTACGCCAACCTCGGCGCCATGCTCATGGCGCTCGGCCTGCCCTACGACAGCGATGAGGGCCGGGCCTACGCCGCGGCCATCACCTCGCTGATGACCGGCCACGCCTACGCCACCTCCGCTCGCACCGCGGCGCGCATGGGGCCCTTCGCCGGCTTCGACGCCAACAGCGAGCACATGCTCCGGGTGCTGCGCCAGCACCAGGAGGCCGCTGCCCACATCGACGAGGAGCTCGTGCCGTCGCACCTGCTCAGCGCGGCGCAGGAGTGCTGGGACGACGCCAACGAGCTCGCCGCCGTCTCCGGCGTGCGCAACAGCCAGGCGTCGGTGCTCGCGCCCACCGGCACCATCGGGCTCATGATGGACTGCGACACCACCGGCATCGAGCCCGACCTCGGCCTGTGCAAGGTCAAGAAGCTGGTCGGTGGCGGCACGATGCAGATCGTCAACCAGACGGTGCCCCGCGCCCTCGCCCGCCTCGGGTACACGCCCGAGCAGTCGGCCGAGATCATCGCCTACATCGACGAGAACAAGTCGATCCTCGGCGCCCCGCACCTCGCCGCTGAGCACGTCGCCGTGTTCGCCTGCTCGATGGGTGACAACACGATCCACTACTCGGGTCACGTGCGGATGATGGCGGCCGTACAGCCGTTCATCTCGGGTGCCATCTCCAAGACGGTGAACATGCCCACCGAGGCCACCGTCGAAGAGGTCGAGCAGCTCCACATCGACGCCTGGCGGCTGGGCGTGAAGGCCATCGCCATCTACCGCGACAACTGCAAGGTGTCCCAGCCCCTGTCCACCGCCGTCAAGGAGTCCGCCGTCGAGCCGCTCGCCGGCGCACTGGCCGCGTCGGGCGCCGAGCCGCAGGTCGTGGAGAAGATCGTCGAGCGCATCGTCGAGAAGGTCATCAAGGTCCCCACCCGCGAGAAGCTGCCCCGCAATCGCAACTCGCACACCTTCGAGTTCCGCGTGGCCGACTGCAAGGGCTTCGTCACCGTCGGCGAGTACGCCGACGGCCGACCGGGCGAGATCTTCCTGCGCATCTCCAAGCAGGGCTCCACCCTCGCCGGCATCATGGACGCCTTCGCCGTGTCGGTGAGCTATGGCCTCCAGTACGGCGTGCCGCTGCGGGTCTACGTGGAGACGCTCACCAACACCCGCTTCGAGCCGGGTGGCATGACCGACGACCCCGACCTGCGGATCGCCAGCTCCATCCTCGACTACATCTTCCGGCGCCTCGCGGTCGACTACCTCTCCTTCGAGGAGCGGGCCGAGCTCAACATTCTCACCACCGGTGAGCGCACGCAGCCCACGCTGCCCGGCGTTGAAGAGACGATCACCGAGACCCGTCAGGGTGGCGAGATCGCGTCCGATCCGCCCAGCATCGATGCGAGCAGCCCACTGCTGTCCGACACGAGCAATGCGCCCAAGGAGCTCAGCCTCCTCGAGCGGGCCGGCGTCACCAACCAGCCCACGCAGGCCAAGCCCAACGCGGCCATCCAGCCCACGCAGGGCCACTCCGACGCCCCCTACTGCATGCAGTGCGGCGTCCAGATGCAGCGGGCCGGCTCCTGCCACGCCTGCCCCAGCTGCGGCAGCACCAGCGGCTGCAGCTGAGGTAGCTGCGAGGCACGACAGTGACCCTCAGCTCGTGAGGAAGGCCTGGATGCGGGTCGCGCAGAGGTCGAGCTCGTCGATCCAAGGGGCGTGACCGGCCTCCGGGATGATCTCGAGTCGAGCGTCAGGGAAGCGCGGCGCGAATGAACGGGCGACGGACTCGCCGCCGTTCGGGTCCTCGTCGCCCCAGAGGAACAGCACCGGCATCGTCACGCGGGCCAGCAGCTCGTCGGTGAGGAGCACCCGCTCGTTGAGGCCGCGCAGGGGCGTGATCATCTTGGGTGACGACCGCACGTCGTTGCCCATCGTGTCGGTGTCGCGCAGCAGCAACAGGTACCAGTCGATCATGTCGTCGTCGAAGCGCCCTGTGTCGATCGCCCGCTTCAGCCCGATCTGACGCAGGAGGGCCTTCACCATGCTCCGCGTGACGGGAAGCCTCGTCGTGAGGGCCTGCATCCCCGGCAGTGCGGCCAGCCGCATCGAGGGGGCGACCCGGTCCATCGGTGCCCCCATCGGCCAGCTCAGCTCGACAAGCCGGTCGACTCGATCGGGATGGGCGGCCGCACCTCGGAAGGCGAAGTAGCCGCCGTAGGAGGTCGCCACGACGTGCGCGCTCGGCAGCTCGAGCGCGTCGAGCACGTCGCTCAACAGTGCGTCGGCGTAGGACTCGACGGCGTCGATGTCGTGCAAGGGCCCGCCAGCGATCGGATCGCTCAGGCCGCACCCAGGGCGATCGAGGGCGATGCACCGGAACCCGTGGAGTGCGGCCATGAGCGACATCCAGCTGGTGCCGGCGTTGGAGGCGCCGTGGACGAACAGCACGGGCGGGCCACCGCCCGTCTCCTGGACTCGCACGTTCTCGCCGGTGCGCAGCTGCACCCGCCGCTCCTGTGGCACGACGCCGACCGAATGCCAGAGTCGACCCTCTGCCTCACGGAACCGCCCTAGCTCGTCGTCCATCCGGGTTGTCTACTTCGTCCGTCGAGGTTCCAAGAGCTCGAGCCGGTTGCCAAAGGGGTCGTAGGCGTAGACGCGGTCGTAGCCCTCCAACGGCTCGTCGGTCACGAGCTCCACGCCGGCTGCCTCCAGGCCGGCGACGAGCGAGTGGAGGTCGGACACCAGCAGCGCGGGGTGCGCCTTCTTGGCCGGCCGGAAGTCGGCTTCGACGCCGAGGTGGATCTTCACCTTGTCGTCCTCGAACCAGCAGCCACCCCGCGCCGCGAGGTGGGGCGGCTTCGGCACCTCGGTGATGCCGAGCAGGCCCTCGTAGAACTCGCGCGCGTCCGCTTCGCGATCGGCGGGCATGGCGAGCTGCACGTGGTCCACACGCTCGATCGGCATGAGCGCATCCTGCCGCAGCGGTTGAGAAGCGTGCTCGTTCGATGGATCCAGGGTGATGCCGGCGGCCGGGTCAGGCGGCCGGCGCTTGTTGTCGGTGGTGCCAGCGGTGGTGGAACGGGCAGCAGCAGCGGCCGTTGCCCTGGACCGTGAGCCCGCCGGCTTCGTAGGGGACGATGTGGTCGATCTCGCAGCGCTCGGCGGGCACGTCGCAGCCCGGGTGCTGGCAGAACAGGTCGCGCATCTCCACGGCGGTGCGGGTGGCACCGGTGAACAGGCGCTGGCGGACGCCGACGTCGAGCACGCGGGAGGGACCGTCGAAGAGATGATCCGGGCCGCGTCGGCCCAGCGCAGCAGGGGGAGCGCTTGGCCGGGGGTGATGACGGTGCCGTTGGAGAGCTCGCACATCCGCTCGACCGACCTATCGCCGGCAAGGACGTGGAGCAGCACGCGGGGTTCGGTGGCGTCGGCCGGCTTGGCGGCAGAGCGCGTAGCCATCACAGCAAGGGCATCGGCTCGCCGTTGCTTGGGGGTGCGGCGCAGGTCGGCGGCGGTGGCGGCATCACCGAGCCGTTGGCGGGCGTCGGCCCAGTCGGCCTCGAACTCGAGCTGCTCGAGGCGTTCGAGCTCTCGGAGGAAGATCTCGCCGGTGATCGGGTCGAGCATGGCGTCGACGAAGATGATCCCGTCGATGCTTCGTGACGCGTCGACACGTCGCTGGTCGTGGATGGCGGCCGCGTCGGCCTCAGCGTCGTCGGGCGCGTGGGCGTGGATCCAGTAGCGGATCACCGTCTCGAAGGCGCTGAAGAGCAGCCGCTGTGCTGCGTCGATCAGCCGGTCCTCGTCGTCAGCGAACGCCTCAGCGTCAGCGCGGTGACAACCAGCTAGCAGCCGGACGTGGTCGATGGTGGGCCGCCCGGCCGCCATCGCCGCGTCGGTGCCCGGCATGGCGCGGCGCTGTCGGGCGCATTTGAGCACCACCGCGGCGCGCCCCTTGGCGAGGTGGCAATGCCAGGCCACCCATGCCGTGCCGGACCGGGCACCGTCGTCGGCCCAGGCCCGTGACACGTCGAGCCGTCCGACTGCCCGCACGTGGGCCGCCTCGGCCAGCTTGGCGACCTCGGCGGACAGCTTGGTGGCCTCGACGATCTCGCCGTCGGTGAGCTCGGTGAGATCCAGACCGTTCGCCTCGGCGAGCAGCGCGCGCGTTGGAGCGCAGCAGCTCCTCGAACGGGCGGGCGGTCTCCATGCCCCCATTCTCCTCAGGGGTGTGACAGTTTTCGGTGGTGGACCGCCTGTTACAGGATGTTCTACTACGTCTCTGGGTGTGACAGCCCCCACAAGCCACTTCTGTCGCACGAGCCACACCGGCGACGCCCCGAAGCACTGGTGCGCCGTTGATCCGGGCCTGGCCCCCGATGTGCTGGCCTACCTACCGGTCGGTAGGCTGACGGCAAGCCGTCGCCCCAGGAGATCTCGATCGTTGCCCCCCACCGCACGCGCCGCCGATGAGCGGCTGAACCTCACCACCTCGCTGCCGTTCCTGGCCTTCCACCTGATCCCGGTCGCCGTCATCTGGACCGGGGCACCCCTCAGCGCCTTCGTGCTGTGCGCAACGCTCTACTTCGGTCGGATGTTCTTCATCACGGCCGGGTACCACCGCTACTTCGCCCACCGGTCATACCGCCTCCCTCGCTGGGCGCAGTTCCTCATGGCGCTGGGGGGAACGACTGCAGTGCAGAAGGGCCCGCTGTGGTGGGCTGCTCACCATCGGGATCACCACCGCTACTCCGACACCGAGCTCGACGTGCACTCGCCGATCCGCGGGTTCTGGTGGAGCCACGTCGGCTGGATCTTGTGCGACAAGTACGGCGCAACCGACGAGAGCCGGATCAAGGACTTCGCCAAGTATCCCGAGCTGCGCTGGCTGAATCGCAACGACTGGGTTGGCTGGGTCGGCCTCGCCCTAGCCTGCCTCGCGCTTGGTGGCTGGTCGGGCCTGGTCATCGGGTTCGGGCTGTCGACGGTGCTGCTCTGGCACGGCACGTTCGTCGTGAACTCGATGGCCCACGTGGTGGGCTGGCGGCGCTTCGTCACGTCGGACACGAGCCGCAACTCCCTCGTGATCGCCCTGCTCACCAACGGGGAGGGCTGGCACAACAACCACCACCACTATCAGGCCAGCGCTCGCCAGGGCTTCCGCTGGTACGAGTGGGACCCGAGCTACTACGCCCTCTGGCTGCTGAGCAAGGTCGGGATCGTGCGCGACCTCAAGACGCCCACCCCCGAGATCCTCACCGCGGGCCTGGTGCGCAGCGGGCACTTCGACGTGGGGCTGTTCCGCACGCGCTGGCACGTCGCCACCGAGCGCATCGGGGCGTTCGGCCACCATGCCGCCGAGGGGCTCACCGAGCGTCGCCAGGTGCTCGAGGCGCGGATCGAGGCGGCGCGATCTGATCTCGACGAGCACCTGCGCGCGCAGCGATCAGCCTTCGCGGAGCTGGCCGTGATCCGGCGGGCGGCCCGCTCTGGGCAGCCGTTGCGCCTCCCAGCCTGATGCCGATCTGACCTCGCCGGGCAGGTGTTGGCGCCGGTGGTGGCGAACCGAACCGCATCACCGGCTCCCGTCGCCTCGCAGGCCTCTTGCTCGTGGCTGTGCTGCTGCTCCTGGGCAGCGGGGTCACGGCGCGGGCGCAGGTGGTGGACGCCGAGGACGGCTTCGCCGCCCACATCGCGCAGGAGCGGTCCTCGCGAGGCATCTTGGCCTTGGCCCCCGCTGCCGATCTGCAAGCGGTCGCCCGCCGTCACGCCCAGCGCATGGCCGATCGCGGCGAGCCCTACCACAACCCCGATCTCGGCTCCGAGGTGCAGGGGTGGTCGATCGTGGCGGAGAACGTCGGGGTCGGCCCCGACGTCGCCACCGTGCACCAGGCCTTCATGGACTCGAGCACGCACCGCGACATCATCCTCAACGCTGACCTGACCGAGCGCGGCGTCGGAGTCGTCCAGACGTCCGATGGCCAGCTCTGGGTGGTCGAGGTGTTCCGCCGACCACAGGCCGCCTCGTCCACCACCGCACCGGCCCGTCCGCCGACCACCTCAGCTGCTCGTCCCGTCGTCGCGCCGACGCCGACGATCGCCCCCACGACCACCACGACGGCCCCGCCCCCTCCGGAGCCAATGGCCGTGTCACCCCTGCCGAGGGTCTCCGATGACGGGGAGGCCCTCGCGTCGAGCAGCGCTCGCCCTGCGATGCTCGGTCGGTTTGCGGCTGAACGGTCAGCGCCGGCGGCCGTCGCCCCCGATCTTGCCGGCATCGCGCGCCGCGTGTCACCGGCGGCCTGGGTGGCTGCGTTCCTCTTGGCGGGCGTCGTCGGCTTGCAGGGGCAGGCTCTGCGCCGCCTCGGCCTCGTCGCCTAGCGCCCCTCAGGTGGGGAGCAGCCCCTCGACGGTCTGCGCCATCACCCCGGCGGCGTCGTCGTCAGCGAGGCGGAGGGCCAGCGCTCGGGCCCGCTCGGTGTAGCCGGGGTCGTCGCTGATGCGCCGCACTGCGTCGCCCACCTGGCCGGTGCGTCGAGCCATGAGCCCGACGCCGAGATCCTCCACGCGCCGTCCGTGCCACACCTGGTCGAAGAGCTGTGGGTGGATCACCACGGGCACGCCCGCGGTCAGCGCGGCGGCCAGCCCGCCGAGCGCGCCAGAGACGACGGCCACCTGGCACCGGGGGAGCAGCGGCGTGATCGGCGCGAAGGTCACCGCACCCGGGCGGTGGGCGACGGCCGCAAGGTTGGACGGATCGCCGACCAGCAGCACCGAGCGCAGGCCGTGCCGATCGAGGTCGGCGGCGATGCGCGCGAACTGCGCGCCGGCGTTCGTAGCCGCTGACGTGCCGAGCATGACCAGCACCGGGGGGTCGCCGTCGTCGACGTAGCGGTCGAGACCGTCATCGAGGACCTGGTTGGGGGGGCCGTGCCAGATCGAGAAGCCGCCCCAGGTCACCCGCGGCCAGTCGGGGGCGGAGTCGCCGTAGTAGTGGTTCGAGGCGAGCACCACGGTGGCATCGGCCTCGGTCCAGGCCCAGCCGCCGTTGCCCCGGATCGGCTTCTGTCCGAGGCGGCCCCGCTCGGTGTTGATGATGTCGTCGCGAAAGGCGCGCGCCGACATCCGCCGCAAGACCTCCCACGTCGCGCGGTTGGCTGCCTTGGGAAGACGGAGCGACCGGGACCCGAGTGGAGGTGTCCAGTGCGCCGTCGGAATCATCATCGGGAACAGCTGTCCGACGATCACGGGCACACCCATCGAGTGGGCCACCGGCACGCTGGCCACGCCCATGGTCGGGTGCGTCACAACCGCGTCGGCGCCGTCGAACCCCTCCTGCAACGAGCGGATCGCCGCCGCGGGATCGTCAGCGAACGCCCGGTCCATCCAGTAGCTGCCCAGCCTGCTGACGTTGCGGACAGGGTGTTGCATGAGCTTCGTGTGCACGGGGTCGGCGTGCATGGTGGCCGGCGAGCAGTCCATGGCGTACGGGTGGAACTCGAACGGCTCGGCGTCGAGCACTGATCGGAACCCCTCGGGAGCGACGAACACCACCTCGTGGCCCGCCTCGTGCAGACGCCTCGCGACTGGAATGTAGGGCGCGACATCGCCCAGGTACACGCACGACGTCACTGCGATCCGGGCCACGCCGGGACTGTAGAGGTCGGGCGACGGATCGGTTCACCTCGCGACATGGCGGCCCAGACGCGACGAGGCCCCGGCGGGGGACCCGGATCACCGTGATCCGCCCCCGCCGAGGCCAGGCCTCTGATTGTCCACACCAACGAGTCGATCAGGCCGTTCACGGATCCCGCGGAGGCAGCCGACATCGCGTGCTGCATGCAGTGGGCGGGCCCGCCAGGTACGTCGACGCTGACATGGACAGCCTCAACGATCGGGCGGAGACCGCTCCATCGTCGCAGGTCCTTGATGCATCTGCAGACCCCCCTTCGGTGCCTGGTGCATTGCGTCCCGAGCGTCAACCCGGGTGCTTGCCCTCACCGTCGCGCCGACCCCGAGGTCGGTCAAGAGTCCACAGGCCCGGACCTCGACCCCGTGCACCGATCTCCGGCGCATTCGGTGTCATCGGGTGACGCGCCTACACGCCCGGCTTGCCCTCGCCCTGCTGCGCGGCGCCGCGCTCGATGGCGTCCTTGTACGACGCGGCGACGTTGGGGTCGAGCTCACCGGCTCGTTCGGCGGCGGCCTCCTCGTCGGGGGTGGGCGGACGGTCGGCGTCGTGCCCACTGTCGAGTGATGCTCGGTCTTCTCCGATCGTCTCCCGATCGGGTGTGGTGGGGGGTGCTAGCCGATCGCCTATGCGTCGCGCGTCGTCCTGGTCGGTCTTGTTGCCCATGGGTGCCTCCTGGTTGGTGCACGTTGGTTGGGTGCATCGGGATCCCTGCCCGATCAGGCCCGATCTGATGCCTGGGCAGGGGAGGTGGCACGATGGCGCACCGACGCACAAGGGGGTGATGGGGGCATGGCAGCGGATCCGACGGTGATGGCGGTTCCCTTCTACTTCGGCTCGATGGAAGCCGAGCGGCGCTACCTGAAGCGTCGGGCCGAAGCGGTCGGACCGTCTGCGGCCGACTACACGCCGGAGGACACCCGGGCCAGCCTGGCCATGGGTGTCGGCTCGTTGGTCGCACCGTTCGTCGCCCACCTGCTGGTGCCGCACATCGTGCCCGGCAAGGGTCGCTACGCGAAGTTCCTCGTCGGAACGGCGATCGGCGCCGCGGTCGCCACGACGGTCGCTGATCGGCTCGCCGGTCACGACGTCGGTGAGCCCGACGATCCGCGTGACCGTGTGGTCGACGACCACGATCCCGCCGTCACCGACAGCCGTCGAGAGGTGCGCCGCTGGGCCCGCCGGGTCCGTCGCGTGAGTGGTCCGGTGGCTGTCGCCACGAGCACCCTGGCCGTCACGAGCTGGACGCAGAGCCGCACCAGCCCGAGTCGGATGTGGGCGAAGGGCCAGCGCCACGACCGAGGCGAGGGAGCGCTGGCGTGGCTGGCGGCCATCGTCGGGTGGGACTTCATCTACTACTGGAACCACCGGATGATGCACGAGGTGCGGGGGATGTGGGCCATCCACGTCGTGCACCACTCGAGCGAGCGCTACAACCTCTCGACCGCCCTCCGGCAGCCGGTGGCTGACGCCTTCGGCGTGTGGGTGCCCTACGGCTGGCTGGCCCGAGTGGGCATCCGGCCCAAGCTCATCGCGCAGGCCCGCGGCATCAACCTGCTCTACCAGTACTGGATCCACACGGACGCGATCCGCTCGATCGGCAAGGGCGAGGAGGTGCTCAACACGCCGTCGCACCACCGGGTGCACCACGGCAGCAACCAGAAGTACCTCGACCGCAACCACGGCAGCATCCTCATCATCTGGGACCGCCTCTTCGGCACGTTCCAGCGAGAGGACGATCCGGTGGTCTATGGGTTGACGAAGAACATCGACACCTCCAACCCGGCGCGCATCGCGTCGCACGAGTACCGCGACATCATCCGCGACGTCGCCCACTCCGCCACCTGGCACGACCGGCTCTCCTTCGTGCTGCGCGGTCCCGGCTGGGCCTACAAGCGCCACGCCGAGCGGGCCCTGGGCGGCGTCAGCTGATGCCGTGTCACCCCAGCACGCCGTCGCGCAGGTCGGGGAAGACCCGGCCGACCTTGCCGAGCAGGTACTCGCCGTAGGTGCCGTCGAACGCGAACACGTCCTCGCCGTCCCAACGGGCCCGCGCCTCGACCGCGCCTTCGCCGGGGAGCGGCACCGGCACCACCCGCGCGTCCCACGCCGGGTCGAGGAAGAAGGGAAACGACAGGCGATCACGGCCGCTCGAGTTTCGGACCCGGTGCGGCGTGGAGCGGTAGCGCCCGCCGGTCATGCGCTCGAGCATGTCGCCTAGGTTGCACACGAACGTGCCGGGGATCGGCGGCGCCGCGGTCCAGCCCGAGCGGGCGTGCACCTCGAGCCCACCTGACGCGTCCTGCAGGAGGATGGTGAGGAGGCCGTAGTCGGTGTGCTCGGCCACCCCCCAGTTGGGGTCGGTGACGCCCGCCTCGGGCGGGTAGCGGAAGATCCGGAACAAGGTGACCGGATCGGCGGTGAGGTTCTGGTGGAACCAGTCGGCCTCCAGGCCGAGCCCGAGCCCGATGCCGCGCAGCAGGGCGTGCCCGAGCTCGGTCATGGCCGCGACGTAGGCCAGCACAACGTCACGCAGCTCGGGGACCTGCTTGGGGAAGGGGTTCGGGCCGTGCAAGGGGGTGCCCGCACGGACACGAGGATCGTCGGGCGACAGCTCGGCCCCGAAGTAGATGCCCTCCTTGCGGTCGGGCCGCCCGGAGGTGAGCTCACCCTCGAACGGGAACCAGCCCCGCCATGCCCGCCCGCCTCGCGCCATCGCGATCTCGGCCTTCTGATCTTCGGGCAGCGCGAACACGCGACGCGAGACCGCCTCGAGCTGCACCGCGAGATTGGCATCCACCCCATGGCCGCTGATGGAGAAGAACCCGAACTCCCGACAGGCAGCGTCGATCTGACGACCCACGGCAAGCGCTTCAGCACCGCCGCGAACCAGCGGTCCGACATCGATCACCGGCAGCTCGTCCACCGCGGCAGGGTAGGCGTCGCGGGCGTGATGCTGCGCCTGGGCGCGCGGGGGCGGTACACTGTCGCCACGGCGTCCCGTCAGCGGTGACGGTGGAGCGAACCTGGTCTGAGGTGGCTCCGAGACGCTTGCAGCGGACAGCTCGCAGCCCGGGTGGGTGGCCGAGCGTGCGGCGACAAGGGATCGCCGGATCATCGATGGACAACGCCGAACGAACGCTCGAAGACGCCGTCTACGCGATGGCCGAAGGGATCGCGACGCGCGACCAGATCGCTCTCCTCGAGGCCGACCCGGTGGCCTGGCGCTACACGCTCGAACGCCTCATCGACGACACCGAGGACCAGCTCGACGACGTGCGTCAGATCCAGGGTCCCGAGCGTGACCAGGTGGTCAGCGACTTCGTGGCCGAGCTGAGCCGCCTCGAGACGTCCTACGACCTCCTCACCCGGGTGCCCGACCCGCTCGCTGTCATCGCGGGTGCCGACCCCGGCGGCGAGGTGCGGCTGCAGGCGTCGTGGGAGGCCGGCAAGGTCGTCGTCTGGGGCGCCGGTCCGGGCACGGCACCCGAGACCAACGATCAGCTCGCCGACCGCCTCGAGGCCATCGGCGGTCCGAAGCTGGGATGGATGGTGCACGCCGACGTGTCGCTCCCGTCCGGGTCCCGTGCCGCCGCGGTGGCGATCCCGGTGCAGGAGTCGCTGGGCTGGCTCGTGGCTGTCGGCGGCGGCCTCGGGCGCGACGGTGTCGGTGCCAGCGTGGTGTGGCTCGGGCGTGTGGCCCTCGCTGCGGTGCGGATGGTCACCCACGGCTGCGTGGTGCCCACCCTGCAGGCGGAGAAGCGGGCCAACGGCCGTTCGATGGACCTGAACGTGCGCTGGGTTCCCGCGCTGCTCGACCAGGTGGAGGTCGATCGCCTCGCCGCAGCGATGCCCGGACCGGTCGTGGCACTGAAGGCCGGCACCGCGCGGGCTGTGACGATCGAGGTGCTCGGTGCGGTCGTCGACGCCATCATGCGCGAGGCGGCCGGACGCGTGGAGCTCAAGGCGCCACCGCCCACTACGCAGACCACCTCGGCCGTCGCGGAGGCGTTCGTCACCCGGCTCAACGGCTCGGCGTTCGATGCGCCCATCAGTGTGGCCACCGAGGTCTCGAAGCGCTTGGAGCGTTGGGTGAAGCCGGTGCTGAGCGGCGCTCGCCCCACGCTGGTCGTGCAGCTCGACCCACCCGATCGCAGCGACGCCTGGTTCCTCTCTGTGCTGGGTCCAGGGGCCGAAGGCAACCTGCTTCCGATCGAGGTCGCCCTCACCGATAGTCGAGCCACGAAGCCCCTGGCTGACGAGCTGTCGCGCCTCGAGCGCGTGCTGCCCGAGCTGCTGCGGGCCGGTGGTCAGCGGCGTGGCCAGGTGTACCTCAGCCAGCCCGAGGCCTGGGAGCTCATGACCACCACCGGCGCGGGCCTGCGCGCCGCAGGCTTCGACGTGCGGGTTCCCGCGTTGTCCAGGCGCAAGGTGTCGCCTGGGTTGCGCCTCTTCACCGAGCCCACCGGCGACACGGTGGTGGGCGCGAACCAGCTGGCCAACGTGCGCTGGTCGGCGGTGTTCGACGACGTCGAGCTCACGGCCGCCGACGTGGCACGGCTGGCCAACGAAGCGCGACCACTGGTGCGCTCGCGAGGGCGCTGGGTGGAGCTCGACCGCGTCGACCTCAAGGAAGCCGCTGCCGCGCTCGCCGAGCGCTCGGCGAAGACGCAGCTCACGGGCGCCGAGATCCTGCGTCACGCCGTCGGGCTCGAGGGCTCGCCGCTCGGCACGTCCCTGCAGGTCGACGGCACCGGCTGGGCGGCCGACTTGCTCGAACGGGCCAACGACGTCTCCAAGGAGCCGGTGACCAGCCCCGAGGGCTTCACGGGTGAGCTCCGCAGCTACCAGGCGGAGGCGCTGGCGTGGCTCGGGTTCCTCGATGCCGCCGAGCTCGGCGGTTGCCTCGCCCTCGACATGGGCCTCGGCAAGACCCCCACGATGCTCGCTCATCTGGGCCGCACCGCCGGCTCAGGCGCCGCGCTCGTCGTCGCTCCTCCCGCGGTCGTGGGCAACTGGGCCGCGGAGGCCAAGAAGTTCACCCCAGGTCTGCGGGTGGTCGTGCACCACGGCGCGGCCCGGGCCACGGCGCAGGAGCTCGACCGCGAGGTCGCCGGCGCCGACATCGTGATCACCACCTACGGCACCGCGGTGCGCGATGTGGAGGCCCTCAGCCAGCACACGTGGGCTCGCGTCGTGCTCGATGAGGCGCAGGCCATCAAGAACCCGGCCAACGAGTCGGCCCAGCTGCTGCGTCGCATCCCGGCGCGCAGTCGCATCGCGCTCACGGGCACGCCGATCGAGAACGGCCTCGGCGATCTGTGGGCGATCCTCGACTTCACCAACCCTGGCCTCGTCGGCACCCGGCCCGCGTTCATCTCTCAGCTGTCCGGTGAGGGAGAGGCGGCGCTGCGGGCGCTCAACGGCCTGCTCGTGTTCCGTCGAACCAAGAGCGAGCCCGAGGTGGCCGCCGAGCTGCCCGACCGCATCGACGAGCTCGACCACTGCACGATGACCCCCGAGCAGATCGGTCTGTACCAGGCGGTGCTCGACGGCCTCGTGGCCGACTCGTCGCAGGTCGGAGGCGATCCCAAGCAGGGAGCGATCCTCGCCGCCATCACCGCGCTCAAGCAGATCTGCAACCACCCCGCCGCCTACAAGCACGACGACGATCTGCCGCTCGCCGGTCGCTCCGGCAAGCTCACCCGCCTCGAGGAGATCGTCGAGTCGGTGTTCGCGGCGGGGGAGCGGATCCTCGTGTTCACCCACTTCGCCGAGTGGGGCAGGCGGCTCGCGGATCACCTCACCGAGACCACGGGTGTGCCCATCGCCTGCTACCACGGCGGCCTGGCGCGGGGCCCGCGCGACCGGCTCGTCGAGGAGTTCCAGCAGGGCACCGGTCCGGGCGCGCTGGTCCTGTCGCTGAAGGCGGGTGGCACCGGGCTCAACCTCACCGCCGCGAGCCACGTCGTGCTCTACGACCGGTGGTGGAACCCGGCCGTCGAGGATCAGGCGCGTGACCGGGCCTGGCGCATCGGTCAGACGCGCACCGTGGTGTCGCACCGCCTCGTGTGCCCCGGCACCGTCGACGAGCGGGTTGAGGAGGTGGTGGCCGGCAAGCGGCACATCGCCGATCTGGTGCTCCCCAAGTCCAGCTCGCTGGCCGATCTCTCCGCCGACCAGCTGCGCGTGGCCCTCGGCCTGCGCTCCGACGCGCTCCTCACCGAGGAGGACATGTGAACGAACCTCGTCGCAACCATGGCGGAGGCGGCAAGAACCGCCGTCGCAAGCAGGGCGGCAACGCCGCGGCCAAGCCCCGTCAGTCCGACCTGTGGCAGCCGGTGCCGGCGTTACCCGATCCCGAGCCGATCACGCCTGCCGCCGACCCTCGGGTGCTGCTCCGGTCGCTCGGCGATCCGCCGCTGTCGGGGCAGGGCGCGGTGGCCGAGCACTACATGGGCGCCGTGATCGACCGGGCCGCCGCGTTGGCCACCGCGCTCGCCGCGGCTGCGGGCCTCCTCGCCGAGCCCGACGTCGAGTAGCGCCGCCCTCGCACCCCCCCCCGAGGCAATGGGTCCCGACTTGGGCAGCCCGAGGCATTAAGTCTCGCATGTGGGACCTATAACCTCCGGCCCGCTGCCATTGGACCTATTGCCTCGGGTGATCAGCCGAGGTGGTCGAGCACGGCAGCCCAACCGCCGTCGGCCGCTGCGGGGATGACGGTGTCCGCGAGGTCGAGGGCGACCTGGTGCGAACCGGCTGGCACCAGTCGCACCGACGCGGCCGCGAGCAGCTCCACGTCGTTGGGACCATCGGCCAGCGCGAGCACCTTGGTGCTGTCGATGCCGTGCACCGTGCAGAAAGCCAGCACGCCGTCCCACTTCGACTGGTGGCGCGGTGCCGCGGTGAGCGACGCCATCCCCGGGAAGTCGATCGATCGGTCGAGGTGCACCTCGACGTGTGGCTCGAGGGCGGCGAAGGCGGCCTCGGCCGGTTCGAAGGGCACGCCGATGAGGCTGAAGCCGAGAACGGCCACCTCGGCGACGGTCTGGCGCAGGTCGTCGCTCTCCCCGCGCGTCTCCGGCGACCATCGACGACCGGCCGTGTCACCGAGCGCGGCCACGTGGGCCGGGTTGGTGTCGGGCGATTGACTGATGAACACGTCGTAGCGCGGGTGGTCAACGTAGACGACCGGGCTGAGGCCGGCGGCAGTGAAGGCGTCGTAGGCGACGAGCGCCTCGTCGGTGGGGAACGGCGCGCAGTGGAAGCGCGCCCCGGTCGCCAGGTCGAGCCCGAGCGCTCCGTTGAGCACGACCGCCGGTGGGGTCAGGCCGAAGCGGGCCAACGGCTCCTGTGTAGAGGCAACACGTCGCCCCGTGGCGACGAGGAGGGGGATGCCCCGGGCCGCGAGCTCGGACACAGCGTCGAGCACCGGTTGGGGCACGTGGTCATCGGTGTGCCAGAACGTGCCGTCGAGGTCGGTGACGACGAGCTCCACTGCGGACATCCGGGGAGTCTCCCGGTCGAGCCACGGGACGGGCAAGGCGGTTGGCGTCAGAAGATGCCGGCGTCCACGCCCGCCGCCAAGGTCGCCGCCTGCTCGCGCGTGATGGCGAGGTGCTCGTCGGTCACGGATCCGCTCACCACGACGGGCGGGAGAGCCGCCTTCCACCGCAGGCCCGTGAGGATGCGGGCGACGTCGCGCACCGCGCCGGAGCCGTCGTTGCCTCCCTTGGCGATCAAGAGGTACGGCATGCCTGGGCGCCGGTTGGGCACCTCCTCGAACCAGGGGTAGATCCGCTCGAGGAAGTCCTTCATGAGGCCCGACACCATCCCGAAGTTCTCGGGCGTGATGAGCACGGTCGCGGCGGCGGCCTCCACGTCATCGACCCCTGCCTCGGGCGCAGGCAGTGATCGGACCTTGCGCGAGGTCTCAGCATCAGCGAACCCGGCCACCACAGCGTCGCGCAAGGCCGCGATCGAGGCCGGCACCGGATGCCACACCACGAGCAGATCCGCAGCCATCCGAGGACGGTACCCGGCTGGCCCACCCGCATCTGCGGTGCCTGAGTCACGACATGCGTGGCTAAGGCACCACAGATCCTGTACCGGGCCAGCCGGGCGGCGCGTCGATGAGCACGTCGCGCAGCTCGGGCTGCCAGCCGCCATCGGGGTCGTAGCGGCGCACGACCGTGGCGGGGATGCCGGCGAGGACGGCGTGATCGGGGAACTCGCCCCGCACCACGGCGCCCGCGCCCACCACGGTGTTCCGCCCGAGGCGTGTGCCGGGGAGGATCACCGCTCCCGTGCCCAGCCAGGAGCCGGCGCCGATCTCGACGGGGTCGTTGGCGGGCCACTGCTGGCCGATCGGCGTGCCGGGGTCGGCGTAGACGTGGTTCTGATCGGTGACGTAGCAGCTGGGTCCTGTGATGACGTCGTCGCCGATCACGATCGATTGGTGAGCGACGAGGTGGCTGCCCCGCCCGATCAGGCTGCGATCCCCGATGCGCAGCACTGGGGAGGTCGCGCCGCTCGGCAGGGGCTGACCGGGCGCCATGCCCACCGACATCGTGACGTTCGACGCGATGAGCGTGCCCGCGCCGATGGCGATGTGCTCCTCGCCCAGGTTGTCGCCGGGAGGGAAGCAGATGAGGGCCCCGTCGCCGAACGACGCGAACTTGCGACCGAGGCGGTGCTGCGGGCCGATGCCCCCGGCCCAGCGCATCCAGGCCCACAGGCGGTGCGCGACCGGGGCCGACACGACATGGGCCCACTTCTGCAACGTCACGCGGGAAGGATGGTCGACTGGGGGCTCGAAACGCCACCGCGACCCGTGAAGGCGCGCCGCTAGCGTGCCGCCGATGGACGGACGTCAGCGCATCTCCTCAGGATCCCCGTTTGAGCCGGTGGTGGGCTACAGCCGGGCCGTGCGGGTCGGGTCGCGGGTGGTTGTGGCCGGCACGGCGGCGCAGTGGCCCGACGGCCATGTCGACCCGGACCCCGCGGTGCAGGCGCGACGGTGCTTCGAGATCATCGGGGCGGCGCTCGCTGAGGCGGGGGCATCGTTCGCCGATGTGGTGCGCAGCCGCGTGTATCTCATCGACGCGGCCCACTTCGATGCCATCGGTCCGGTGCACGGCGAGATCTTCGGCGAGGTGCGACCGGCCAACACCACGCTCGTGGTGGCCGCCCTCCTGAACGACGCGTGGAACGTCGAGATCGAGGTCGAAGCCGTGTGCGATTCCGGCGCGGCGTCGAGCTAGCGCGTGGCCGGACCGCTCGAGCTGCTCGAGGCACTCGCGCGCCAGGAGGTGGTGATCACCCCGACCTTGCGCCACCTCGAGGTGTTCACCCTGAAGGGCCTGCTCACGGTCATCTGGCACGGCGACCCGGACGCCGAGGCGGCGGTCGTGCTCGGCGGTGGCGCGATGGGCGGGCTGCTCGGCCCGGCCGACGGCCTCTACCACTGGCTGGGCGAGGAGCTCGGAGCCCCGGGGAGCGGGATCGGGGTGCTGCGAGTCGGCTGGCGGCGTCCGAACGACCTCGACCTGTGCACGCTCGACATGCTCGCCGCCGCCGACCTCACGGCCCGAGCAGGGGCCAAGCGTTTCATCACCGGCGGGCACAGCTTCGGTGGCGCGATCGCGGTGCGATCGGCCATGGCGATGGGCACCTGGACACGCGGCGTCGTGACCTTCGCCACGCAGTCAGCGGGCTGCGAGGAGGCAGGCGCCCTGCTGGCACCGCTGCGGGCGTACCACGGTGACCGTGACGAGCTGCTACCGGTGATGGCGAGCGAGGCAGTGTGCCGGCTAGCCGGGGGCGACGCCGAGGTGGTCGTGTGTGAGGGGTCGGGGCACCTGCTCACCGAGGCTGGTGACCGCCTCCGCGCCGAGGTGCCCGGTTGGATACGAGACCGTCTGGCTGACGCGGAGCGAGCTACGGGTTGATGTAGATCCGACGGGGCGTCAGCAGCACGGCCACGCGCCGCTCCGCTGCCATCACGCGGTCGTAGTCGGCCCAGTCCTGGTGCCCGCCACCCCCGGCGGCGCTGTAGATCGTGCGGAGCAGGTCAGGGAGCGCAGCGGACGGAACGCCCTCGAGGGGATCGTCGGGGCCGATGAGCTCGACGAGGCCCTCGGCGGTCGTCCACGCCCATCCCGCCCGCCAGCACAAGGTCGCGGCTGGGTGCGCGCGCAGGTGGCGCAGCTTGAGGGTTTCGGCGCGGCTCACGAAGGCGGCGACGGGTTCGCCGGTGACCGGATGGTCGACCACGCCGGCGTTCACGACGGTGGTGTGCACCGATCCGTCGCCGCGCACAGTTGACAGGTTGGCCAGGCCATGGTCGAGCGCCACGATCGTGCGCACGTCGTCGATCGAGGCCATGTGGTCAGGGTACGAGGATGTCGAGCGCCTCGTCGTCCCCGTCGTCGTGCTCCGCCACGCGCGTGTTGCCGAGCCAGCTCTCGTAGAGGCGGCTGTAGACGCCGCCGGCCTCCACCAGCTGCGCGTGGTGCCCGATCTCGACGATCTCACCGGCATCGACGACCACGACGAGATCGGCACGCTCCGCGGTGGACAGGCGGTGGGCGATGCTCACCAGGGTGCGGCCCGCGGCGAGGCGGTCGAGGGCGTCGGTGAGCGCCTGCTCCGTCTCGGGGTCGACCGACGAGGTGGCTTCGTCGAGGATCAGCAGGCCCGGGTCGCCCAGCTGGGCGCGGGCCAACGCCACGAGCTGGCGCTCGCCGACGGACAGGTTGCCGCCGCGCTCGCCGACCGGTGCCGCGAGCCCGCCGGGGAGCTCGTCGACCCACCAGGCGAGGCCGAGCGCCTCGAACGACGCCTGCACATCGGCCTCGGTGGCCCCAGCTCGCCCGACCCGGACGTTCTCCGCGAGCGTCGTGTCGAAGAGGAAGCCGTCTTGCGGCACCATCCTGATCGCTTCGTGCCGGCGACCCGGCGCCACCTGGCGCAGGTCGATGCCACCGATGCGAACGGCGCCCGAGGTGGGGTCGGCGAGCCGGCACAGGAGCCTGGCGATTGTGGTCTTGCCGGAGCCCGTCTCGCCGACGACGGCCACCGTGGACCCGGCGGGCAGGTGGAGATCCATCCCGCGCAGCACCTCATCGCCGGTGCGGTACGAGAACCGGACGTGATCGAGGTCGACGCTGAGCGCTCCGTGGGGAAGGTCGACACCGTCGATGGGCTCCACGATGTCGATGGGCGTGGCGAGCACCCCGAGGATCTTGCGCCACCCGGCGATCGCCGTCTGCGTCTGGTCGAGGATCTCGCTCAGCTCGGAGATCGGCATGAGGAGCAGGTTGATCAGGAAGAGGAAGGCCACGAGCTGGCCGAGCCCGAGGCCCCACGCCGGGCCGTTGATGGCGCCGACCGAGACCACGGTGGCGAGCGTGAGGGCGCCGAACAGGTCGGCGATCGGGAACATGATCGAGAACCACTTCGCAGCGCGCATCTGGGCCCGGTACTGACGGCGGATCGCACCATCGAGGCGGCCACGTGTGCGGTCCTCCAACCCGTAGGCGAGCACCACCGGCGCGCCCGTGACCAGCTCGGACACCTCCGACAAGGTGTCGCCCACCCGGGCCCGCACCTCGTCGTAGGCGGCCAGCTGACGGCGCTGAAGCGATCGAAGGATGGGGAGCAGCGGCGCGAACACACCGATGGACACCAGCGTGAGCTGCCACGAGTACAAGGCCATCACGACGAGCGTGGTGAGGATCAGGATCGAGTCCACGATCCAGGCCACTGCGCCCCATTCCGTGAACTGCGCCATCGTCTCGATGTCGCTCGTGACGCGTGAGACGAGCGCGCCGCGGCGATGGTCGACGTGCTCGGCCATGGAGAGCCGGTGGATGTGGGTGAACGCCCGCACCCGCAGCCCGAGCAGGCTGGCCTCCGCGGCGCGCACCAGCCGGAGGAAGGTGGCGCGGCTTACTCCGTAGAGCCCGATGATGAGGACGCCCACGCCGGTGCACGACGCGGCTACGAAGCCGGGTCGATAGCCGCGATCGCCCAGCACCCCTCGGTCGAGGATCTGCTGGATGAGCACGGGTACGGCGAGCTTGCCGATCGCGGTGGCCACCGCGAGGACGGCGGTGAGCACGAGACCCTGTCGGAGCTCAGGGGTGACAGCCAGGCCGCGGCGCAGCACGGACAGGGCGCCGGCGTCCTGGAGCTCCGTCTCCTCTGGCGTGGCCTCGCGGTGGGTGCGCTCGTGATCGTGGCTTCCGGGGGGTGCGCCCTCCGAGAGCACTTCGATGGTGGCGTCGCGGCCGTCCTGCTCGGGCGGCTTCTCCCGCTCCGGGGTGGCGCGGCGCGTCATGCCGCATCATCCTGCTCGTAGGCCCGCACGAGCGCGGCATAGGCGGGCACAGCGAGCAGCTCGCGGTGGGTGCCCGACGCGGCGATGCGACCTCCGTCGAGGAGCAGCACCCGATCAGCGAGGGCGATCGTGGACACGCGGTGAGCCACCACGACGGTGGTCGCCGCCACTGAGCCGCGCAGCCCGTCGAGGATCGCTTGCTCGACGCGTGGGTCGACCGCTGACGTGGCGTCGTCGAGGAGGAGGACGCGCGGGCGGCGCAGGAGGGCGCGGGCCAGCGCGATGCGCTGGCGTTGGCCACCGGAGAGGGTGACGCCCCGCTCGCCGATCACCTCGTCGAGCCCGTGCGGCATGCGGTCCACGAAGGTCCGGGCCCGGGCCACCTCGAGGGCGCCTCGGACGGTGTCGTCGTCGATCGCCGCCCCCATGGTGAGGTTCTCCCGCACGGTGTCGCCGAAGAGGAACGTCTCTTGGAACACGAGCGCGACGGCCTGGTGCAGATCGTCTGGGTCGGCGTCGGCGAGGGGCACGCCGCCGATGCGGATCTCCCCGCCGTCGGGGTCGATCAGATGGGCCAGAAGGGTGCACAACGTGGACTTGCCGGTGCCTGTCGACCCGACCAGCGCCACGATCTCGCCCGGCGCGAGGCGGGCCGTGACCCCGTCGAGCACGAGATCCTCGCCATGGGCGAAGCGCACGTCGTCGAGGACCAGCTCGAGGGGACCCTCGGGCAGGGGCGTGGGGTGCGCCGGCCGCACCCGGGACGGCGCGGCGAGCACACGGCGCAGCCGGTCGTTGGCCACGACGGCGCGGGGAAGCTCCTCGAGGAGGAAGCCGACGATCCGGAACGGGAAGGCGAGGATGCCGAAGAGGGTCATGGCCTGCACGAGCTCACCGATCGTGACGGCGCCGACCGAGAGCCGCCATGCCCCCACGCCGAGCACGACCACCGTGCCGAGGTTGGGCAGCGCGTCGAGGCCCGGTTCGAACGCGGCCCGCAGTCGACCCACGACGAGGCGCTCCTGGCGAAGCTGGTCGGCGGCCTCGCGGAGGCGTAAGACCTCGCGGCCCTCGAGACCCAGCGTCTTCACGACGAGCGCGCCCTCGAAGCTCTCGTGAGCCACCGAGGACACCTCCCCGACCTGGGCCTGGGCCCGAGCGGCGGGCTGCTCCACGCGGCGCGTGTAGTACCGGTTGAGCAGGGCGAGGCTGGGGAACAGCGCCAGGCCGATGAGCATGATCGCCGGATCCACGAGCGCCAGCTGCGCCATCGACACGATGATGATCACCACCACCCCGAGCGAGAACGGCAGTGGCTGCAGCACGATCGTGGATCGCTCGCAGTCGGCGTCGGCGTGGGCCAGCAGCTCGCCGGCCGGGTGATCGTCATACCAGCGCAAGGGCACCGAGAGGTAGCGATCAGTCACCCGCTGGAACCAGAGCATCTGCATGCGGCGCTGGGCCATCTGGCCGAAGTACCGACGCAGCACCACCCCGAGCATCCGCAGGAGCGAGGCGACGACGATCGAGACGGCGCCGACGACGACCGCGTGGCGCCCCACGCCCCCGTGGAAGGCGGGCGTGAGCACGTGATCGGTGGCTCGGCCGAGGACGATCGTGCCCCCCACCGCCATGACCGCGAACAGCGCCGCGCCGGTGACCGACACGGCAAAGGGCTTGGGCTGGGCGCGGACCGATGCCCAGAGCAGGCTCACCCCCCGCCGCAGCACGCTCTGGTCTGGTTCGCTCCGCTCGCTCACGTCGTCCGAACCTAACGGGCGTGCCGCCCCAGTCACCATGTGGTTCCCGCCCCCGATCGAGGGGGCTGGGTCAGGTGCCTCGCCACAGCTGGAGCGGCGTGCGATCGCGTGCCCCCGTGAAGGGGAGGTCCATCCACGCACCACCATTCCCGGCGGAGGCGTAGGCACCGCAGACGACGTCGAGCACGCTGCGGCCGAAGGCGGCGCCGATCTCGGGCGTGCGACGGTGGGCGAGGTCGAGGGCGAACGACTCCATCTGCGGGAGGTAGCCCAGCTGCTCAAGCTGCGGCACGACCCCTTCTGGCACGCCGGGGAGCGGCACCTCGACGCCGTTGCGCTCGAGGAGCAGGTCGGGCAGCAGCTCGATGCGCACCACACCCTCGGGGGACGACGCTTGCGCGTCCCAGGTGGGCTGATCGCCGCCCCGCCAGCTGGTGACGACCCGGGCGATGAGGCCGGAGTCGAAGGCGATGGCGACCTCTGCGTGCTCGTCGACGGGGTGGTCGGTGGCGCCCTCGAGCGTGGCCCGCACCTCGACCGGCCGGGCCGGCGCCGCGAGCAGCAGGGCGACCGCCATTGGGTGCACACCCAGGTCGAAGAGCACGCCGCCGCCCCAGTCCTCCGTGAGGAAGTCGCCCCAGGTGGGTCGGGCCTGGATCGCTCGCACCTCGAGGACGTCGATGGAACCGAGCTGGGCGGCGTGCTCGAGCGCGAGGCGCACGATCGGCGCGTGCACGAGGTTCTCCGCGTACGCGATCCGCCCGCCGGCGTCGGCCGCCGCTACGAGGGCATCGGCGTCGTCGAGTGTGGTGCACAGCGGCTTCTCCACCAAGGCACCCGCTCCGGCCCGCACGGCGCGCAGCGCCTGCTCCGCGTGGAGGGCAGGTGGCGTGCACACGACGACACCGTCGGCCCCCGCTGGAAGGTCGTCGTAGGTGCAGGCGCGCGCGCCGAGTCGCTTGGCCGACTCGGCGGCGCGGTCGGGATCACGGGAGGCCACCACCGCGACGGTGAGGCCGGGCACCTGCTCGATGGCGTAGCCGTGCACGGCCGCGATCCAGCCCACACCGGCGAAGGCGAGCGTGACGCGGGCATCCTCGGCCATCGCTCAGGTGTCGCGCAGGGCGGCGACCACGGGGGCCATGGTCTCCATCGCGTCACCCTGGAACACGACGTACGACACGTCCCAGCGGTCGCGGCGAGCGCGGAGGTCGTCGGCGATCTGCTCGACCGACCCGATGCACGCGTGCGGGTAGGTCTCGAGCTCCTCGGGCGGCAGCCCGAAGAGGGGCGCCATCATCTCGGCCGTGCCCTTGCGGTCATCGGTGAGGATGCTGGCGAACATCAGCAAGTTGATCTCGAGGTCGGCGTAGCGACGGCCGGCGGCCTCCTTCACCCACATCAGCTTCTTGTCGGTCTCGCCGGCGGCGCCGTTCTGGGCGGCGGCAGCGTCGACGTGTCCGCTGTAGATCGACGGGTTGATGCCCACGATCTGGGCTTCCCGCGCCGCGATGGAGAGCACTCGCTTGGCCCCGCCACCGATGAGCAAGGGCGGGGGGGTCTGGACCGGCTTCGGGTGGCCGTCGTAGCCGGCGATCTCGTAGTGGTCGCCGGAGAAGCTGAACGGTCCCGGGGCGAAGCAGCCCTTGATGACCGCGATGCCCTCCTCCATGCGAGACACGCGCACCCCCGGAGCCTCCATCGGGATGCCCGACTGGACGTAGTCGCTCTGCATCCAGCCGGCGCCGAGGCCCACCTCGACCCGCCCGCCGGAGAGCACATCGACCGTGGCCAGCTCCTTGGCGAGCACGACGGGGTGCTTGTAGTCGTTGTCGAACACGAGCGCCCCGACGCGCAGCTCGGTGGTGGCGTCAGCGGCCGCCATCATGGCGGGCAGCGGGGCGAGCTGGTCACCGAAGTGGTCGGGCAGGAAGAGGGTGGAGTAGCCGAGATCCTCGGCCTTGCGGGCCAGCGCGGCCCACCCATCGCCGTCAGGGGCGCTGCTGAGCTGGATACCGAACCGGAAGCGTCGCGCGTGAGCCATGAGCGGGCACGCTATCCCGTGATCCGGTACGGTCTGACCCCCCTCGCACCCCCGTCCGCCCCGGACTGGGGTGCCAGCGCGCGTCCTGAGGAGCAGCGCCGTGTCCCACCATCCCGATGTGCCGGTCGAGCAGACCTACCTCGACCAGGCCTACGAGCAGCTGGCTCGGATGCGAGCGCGCACGAGGGCCGCCGCGTCGATCACGGAGTCGGCCGCCCAGGCCGTCGACTCTGCCGTGGCCCGGGCGCACCTCGAACGGCGTCTCCGCAGCCTCGACACCGATGTCGACGGGCTCACCTTCGGTCGGCTCGACGCCGAGGACGGCGCACGCTGGTACGTCGGTCGGCGCCACGTCGAAGACGAGCGAGGCGATCCGGTGGTCGTCGACTGGCGAGCCCCGATCTCCACCCCCTTCTACCGAGCGACCGCGGCTGATCCCATGGATCTGTCCCGTCGACGGCGCTTCGTGATGACCAAGCGACGCGTCGATGACCTCTTCGACGAGGTGTTCGACGACCCCGACAGCGTCGACGCCGCCCACCACGGTGGCATCCCCGACCCGCTCCTCGCTGAGCTCGAGCGCTCTCGCACCGGTGAGATGCGTGACATCGTCGCCACCATCGCCGCGGAGCAGGATGTCGTCATCCGAGCCGAGCTCGGGACGTGCCTGGTGGTGCAGGGTGGCCCCGGAACGGGCAAGACCGCCGTCGGTCTGCATCGAGCCGCGTTCCTGCTCTTCGAGCATCGGGGCGTGCTTGACCGGGAAGGTGTGCTGGTGGTGGGCCCGAACCCGCTGTTCCTCCGCTACATCGCCCAGGTGCTCCCGTCGCTCGGCGAGGCTGCCACCCGCCAGACCACGATGGAGCGGCTGATCGGGGGCAAGGTGCGGGCCGTCGACGAGCCGGAGGTTGCCCGGATCAAGGGCGACCCACGGCTCGCGGAGGTGCTGCTCCGTGCGGCGCGCCAGCACCTCAAGCCACCAGAGCACGATCTCGAGGTCGCCACGCCTTGGGGCCGGCTACGGCTTCCCGCCACCGAGGTGCAGGACGCGATCACGGAGATCGTGGCGCGTGGCACAGCGTTCGCGGTCGGGCGCACCGCGCTGCGCAACCGCCTCCGACGTATGGCCTGGATCGTCCATCAGAAGGTGCGCGGTGACGCCGCGGCACCGGCTGACATCTTCGAGTCCGCCATGCGATCCAACCCCGACCTCAACGCCGCGGTCGGGAAGATCTGGCCCTCTCTGTCGGCCGTGGTGCTCGTGAAGCGCCTCCTCACCAACCGCGCCGCGCTGGGCGCCGCTGCTGCGGGTCTCCTCGACGTGGTCGAGCAGGACCTCCTGCGGCGACCTGGTGCCCGAAAGATCGACGATGAGCCCTGGTCGGTAGCCGAGCTCGTGCTGGTCGACGAGGCAGAGGCGATCCTGAACGGGGTGTCCCGCACCTACGGACACGTCGTGGTGGACGAGGCCCAGGACCTCTCGGCGATGGAGCTCCGCGCCGTGGCCCGGCGATGCCCGTCTCGGTCGATGACCGTGCTCGGCGACCTGGCCCAGGCCACGGCGCCCGCCGCCCAGTCGAGCTGGGACGACGCCGTTGTCCAGCTCGGCTCGCCGGCCACGGCCCGCATCGAGGAGCTCGAGCTCGGCTATCGGGTGCCGAAGCCGATCCTCGATGTCGCCAACGGCTTGCTCCCCACGGTGGCCCCTGGTGTTCGTCCGCCCCGCTCGGTGCGCATCGACGGCTCGCCGCCCACGGTCGTCGCCGTTGCGGGTGATCAGATCGCGCGCACCGTCGTCGAGGTCGTGCAGGGGCACAGCAGTGGGTGGTCGTCGGTGGGGGTCGTCGTGCCCGCCCGCCTGATCGAGGGCGTCGAGGCGGCCCTTCGGGTGGCTGGAGTCGCCTTTGGCGACGCTGGGCGGGGTGGTCTCACCGACGTCGTGACGGTGCTCCTCCCGCCCGAGGCCAAGGGGCTTGAGTTCGATGCGGTGGTGGTCGTGGAGCCGGCTGCTTTTCTCGATGACACCGTGGCCGGTGGTCGCCTCCTCTACATCGCACTGACTCGAGCGGTGCAGGAGCTGTCGATCGTCCACAGCGTGCCGCTGCCAGCGGCGCTCTCCGGGTGATCGCTGGCGCTGACTCGGAGACGGGCAGGAGCGGCAGTACGATCGCACGACGGCAACGCAGCGCGCGCCGGCCCCTCCCATCGTGCACACCCTCCTCCGCTTCTCTCGCATCGTCCTCTCCGCGGGCCTCGGGCTCGCCGTGGCGGGCGTGGCCCTCATGCCGGCGGCCAAGGAGCTGCAGAGCGCGTCGAGCTCCACGAAGGGCGTCATCGACCTCGGACCGCTCGACCAGCGCTCCTACGTGTACGCCGCCGATGGCTCGCTGCTCGCCACCCTTCGGGCCGACGTCGATCGCCAACCGGTCACGCTGGCGGCGATCCCCGACCACATGGTCGACGCCGTGCTGGCCGTCGAGGACGCTGACTTCTACCGCCACCACGGCGTGAACCTGCGGGCCACGCTGCGAGCACTCGTGGCCAACGTCGACTCGGGAGCGACGGTTCAGGGTGGTTCCACCATCACCCAGCAGCTCGTGAAGAAGGAGATCGTCGGCTCGGAGCAGACGATCGGGCGCAAGGCCCGGGAGGCCGTGCTGGCTCGTCGGCTCGAGGAGACGATGACCAAGCCCGAGATCCTCGAGCGCTACCTGAACACCGTCTACTTCGGCAACGGCGCCTACGGGGTGCAGGCTGGGGCGGAGACCTACTTCGGGATCTCCGTTGGAGACCTCGACGTCGCACAGTCGGCCTTCCTGGCAGGGATGATCGCCAACCCCTCGGCGTTCGATCCCATCCGCCGGCCGGACGCATCGCTCGCCCGCCGCAACCTCGCCCTTCGGCGGCTCGGAAGCTATGGGACCTTGACACCCGACCAGGTGACCTTCTTGGAGCACGCGCCGATCCCCACCGAGATCAGCCAGGTGCAGCCGCAGCCGAACAGCTACTTCGTCGAGGAGGTGAAGCAGCAGCTGCTCTACGACGACCGACTGGGCGCCACCCCCGAGGAGCGGTACTACGCCGTGTTCCGCGGCGGGCTGAAGATCCACACCACGCTCGATCCCCGGGCCCAGACGATGGCCACGAAGGCTCGAGACGACGTGCTCGCGGAGGTTGCCCCCAAGGGGACGCCCCCTGGTGTCGTGCCCATCGCGCCGAACCCGGAGACGGGGTTGGCGCGCGTCGCGACGGGGGCGGTGGTGTCGGTTGAGCCGAGCTCGGGCGCCATCCGAGCGATGGTGGGCGGGGCCGGGTTCCAGGACAACAAGTTCAACGTCACCACCCGTGGGTTGCGGTCAGGCGGATCGACCTTCAAGGTCTTCGTCCTGATGGCGCTGCTCGAGAACGGCTACGTCCCCAACGACAGCGTCAGCGGCTCGGGGCCGTGCACGTTCACCGGGGTGCCGGGTCTCAACCCGGATCCCTACAAGGTGGAGAACTTCGGCAACAGTCGCGGCGGCGGGGGCACGATCCTGCAGCAGACGCTTCGCTCGTCGAACTGCGCCTTCGTTCGTCTGGGCCAGATCGTCGGCACCGAGAAGGTGGCCGAGCAGGCCCGCAAGATGGGGATCACCACGCCGCTGGTGCCGGTGGTGTCGATGCCGCTCGGCACCCAGGAGGTGTTCCCGCTGGACATGGCGGGGGCGGTCGCTTCCATCGCCAACGACGGCGTGTTCAACCCGCCCTACTACGTGGATCGGGTGGAGGACCGCGACGGACACGTGCTGATCGAGCACAAGGCCAACCCCCGGCGGGCCGAGTCGCCGTCGAGCGCCCGACTCGCTGCCGACGTGCTCGAGAAGAACGTGCAGGGTGGCACGGGCACGAAGGCACGGATCCCGGGGCAGCATGCCGCTGGCAAGACAGGCACCGCCCAGAACAGCGGCAACGGCTGGTTCGTCGGGTTCACCCCCTACCTGTCCACCGCCGTGTGGATCGGGTCGACGGCTGACAACTTCGAGGTGAAGATCCGCGGCACGGGCATCACCGGAGGGTCGTACCCGGCCGAGATCTGGGGTCGGTACATGCGTGCATGGCATGCCGGTCTCAAGGCGAAGGACTTCAAGGACCCGCCATCGACGCGGTCGGGCCGGTACCTCCAGCTCGACCGCAAGGTCGACAAGAACGGGAAGGCGAGCTCCACCCGGTCGGGTTCCGCGAAGAGGAGCACCAGCACGTCCAAGCCCGGGGGGCCCGGGACCACGGAGGGACCCTCCTCCACGGAACCGCCGTCGATCCCGACGCCCACCACCGACCCGAGCCCCGTACCCACCGCGTGACTCGACGCCATGACCGGTGGGTGCGACGCGCGAGGATGCGGGGCATGAGGCAACGATGAGCCGCTGGGATGCCCTCCTGGCCGTCCAGGACCACGACACCCACACCGACCAGCTCACGCACCGGCGCAAGACGTTGCCGGCCCGGGCGGAGCTCGATGCGGCCATGCGTCAGCTCGCCCAGCTCGAGGCTCGGACCAGCGAGGTGGAGGCCACACGCCACGAGCTGGCGCGGTCGCAGCAGCGCCTCGAGGACGACATCACCTCGATCAACGACAAGGCGGCCCAGCACGACAAGACCCTCTACAGCGGCACGATCGGCAACCCCCGCGAGCTCCAGACCCTCCAGGACGAGATCGGGGCTCTGAAGCGCCGGGTGTCGCAGCTCGAGGATCAAGAGCTCGAGCTCATGGAGCAGATCGAGCCCCTCGACGCCGAGCTGACGCGCCTTGCGGCCGAGCGATCCGCCCTCGACGATCAGGCGTCGTCATTGCGCGCCCAGATCGCCGAGGACGAGGTGGCGATCGAGGCCGAGCTGGCGGCCGTGCAGGCTGAACGAACGGCCCTGCTCACCGAGGTCGAGCCGGAGCTGCTCGCTGAGTACGAGCAGCTCCGTCCGCACGCAGGTGGCATCGCCATCGCCCGACTGGTGGGCGGATCCTGCGGCGGCTGCCACCTCGGTCTGTCCGCCATGGAGATCGACCGCATCAAGCGCCTGCCCAACGAGGAGCCGGTGCACTGCGAGGAGTGCGGACGCCTCCTCGCTCGGTAGGTGACGGGTGCTCCTCTGGTTCGTCGGCCCCTCCATCCTGCTCGTGTGGGCTGTCTTCCGGAGCCCGGCGGCGGACTACCGAGTGGTTGGGGTCGGGGCACTCCTGCCCCTGATCGAGCTGCCCGTAGGCCATCCGCGGCTGTTCCACAGCCTGACCGGTGGCGCAGTGCTCCTCGTCGCCGTCATGGTGGGGGCGCGGGGGCAGCGCGTCGTGCAGCGTCGCCTGCTCGGCCTGCCGATCGGCGTGCTCATGCACCTCGTCCTCGACGGCGCCTGGACCGACACCCACGGCTTCTGGTGGCCGTTCCTCGGCACATCGTGGTCAACCTCCAGGCTGCCGGAGCTCGGACGGGGCGGCTTCGACGTCGTGCTCGAGCTGGTGGGCGCGGCGGCGTGCTGGTGGGGCTGGCGTCGCTTCCGTCTCGACGAGCCCGACCGTCGACGCCTGTTCTTCCGCACCGGCCGCGTGGGCAGGGACATCACCCCATGACAACCAACGTCTCTGAATGGTCACGTCCGCTATTCGGACCTGCGCCTTCAGAGATCTCGCGTCGATGCTGATCATCGTTCGTCACGGGCGTACCGAGGCCAACGCATCGGGGCTGCTGTTGGGCCGCCGGCTCGACCCGGGCCTCGACGATCTGGGTCGTCGCCAGGCCGTCGCCCTGCGCGACGTCGTCGGCGGCGCCCATCGTGCGATCAGCAGCCCGCTCCGTCGCACGCGGGAGACGGCCGCTGCGATCGGACTGCCGGTGGAGATCGACGAGCGCTGGGCCGAGATCGACTACGGCACCCTCGACGGCACGCCGCTGGCCGACGTGCCAGCCGCCACATGGGCGGAGTGGCGGGCCGACATCGACTTCGTGCCCGGCGGCGGTGAGTCATTGGCCGCGGTGGGGGAGCGGGTGCGGGCGGCCGTCGCCGATCTCGTGGAGGAGTCGCGAGCGCGCGACATCGTGGTCGTCACGCATGTGTCACCGATCAAGGCCGCGGTGGCCTGGGCGTTGGGTGCGGCCGACGATGTCGTATGGCGCATGTACTGCGCACCGGCGTCGATCACCGAGATAGGGACGACCGGCCCCACGCCGTCGCTGCGCAGCTTCAACGCCACGGCCCATCTCGACGGCCTCTGACGCGCGTTTGGCTAGCTCCGCGCCGACTCCTTGGATCGCTCGGTCGCGACCGCTGGCTGACCGGCGACGTCGGTGCGCCCCCATCCGGCCAGCCACACGAACACCGCTGCCTGGGCGAGGATCGCCGGCGCCAAGGCCGGTGACGGACCGACCGCGCCGCTCGCCGCGGCCCACCATCGGGCGCTGAGCCCCATGGTCGCCCAGCGATCGGCGTAGCGAAGGTCGAGTGGGCCAGCGGCGTAGTTGGCGTCGATGTGCTCGAACACGCCGAAGGCCGAGCTGATGGCGACGGCCACGGCGAGCCGGCGGGCGGCCCGCAGGCGGGACGCAGTGGGCCGGATCGTCGTGAGCGTGAGGGCGACCGCCAGGGTGCCGAGCGCAGCCCACGCGATGAGCTGCGTGACGCCGCCCCAGTGCCGCAGCATGGCGAGCTCGATGGCGGTGCCGACGATGCCCGTGGCGGCGAGCCACACGAAGGCATGCTGGAACCTGCGGCTCAGGTGCTCGTGGCTGACGATCACAGGCTCAGGGTGGCGATGATCTTGTCGATCACGGCCGCGCCCGGGTTGTACTTGGCGAGCTCCTTGCGGAGCCTGGCGAAGCTCGGCTCGTTGGTCGCGTAGGGGCGGTACTCGTCGACCTCGTTGGCCCAACGAGCGGCGTTCGAGATGCCAGCGGCCTCGAATGCGGCCGTGAGCTCAGCCTTCGACGAGGTGTTGGCGTTGACCGTCGCCGTCCCGGTCGTGGTCGTCGCATCCGCGGCGGCCGCAGCGGTCGTGGTGGTGGCAGCAGTGGTGACGGTGGTGTCGGACGTCGCCGCCGAGCCGCTGCTGCACGCACCTAGGGCGATGGCGAAGGCGAGGCTGGGCGCGGCAAGGGTTCGGAGTCGCACGGGCATTGGGGGGTCCTTTGGGTGGGGGGAGGCCAGCATGGCGGAGGGGCCCACGAGCTGGCAGTGCGCGCCCTGAGAGTCTGCTGAGAGGGGAGCGGGCTTGCAGCGCCCGCGACAGAAGGGCGAGCAGCCGCGTAACCTCCCGAGCCGGAGGCCCATCGTGAGCGAACGCACAGTGCTGACCACAGGCGCCAGCTCCGGCATCGGACTGGCGACCTCGATCGAGGTCGCTCGACGAGGGATGCGCTCGATCGGCTCGGTGCGCTCGGCCGCCAAGGCGAAGATCGTGCAACAGGCGGCGACTGCTGCGGGCGTGCGCGTGGAGACCGTGCGGCTCGACGTCACCGACGCCGCGGGCTGCGAGCGGGTGATGCACGACCTCGAGCTCTTCGGCCTCGTCAACAACGCGGGCTACTCCCTCACCGGCGCGGTGGAGGACATCAGCGACGACGAAGCCCGCCGCCTCTTCGAGACGATGGTGCACGCTCCGATGCGCCTCGCTCGCCTCGCCCTTCCTGCGATGCGAGCGCTGGGTAAGGGCCGCATCGTGAACGTGTCGTCGATCGCGGGGAGGGCGACGGCGCCGTTCGCGGGCCACTACACCGGCGCCAAGCACGCGCTCGAGGCCCTCTCTGACGCGCTCCGGATGGAGGTAGCCGGTGATGGCATCAAGGTGGTGCTCATCGAGCCAGGGGGCTTCAAGACGGGGATCTGGGAGGAGATGGAGCGCGACGTCGACGCCCGCGAGGCGGCGGGCTCGCGCTTCGCGAGTGCCTACCGGCGCTCGCTGCAGGGACAGCGCCTGCTCGAGCCGATCATGGGTCAACCCGAGGCGTGCGCCCGGGTGATCGTCGACGCGCTGACCGCTCGCTCACCCCGGAGTCGCTACCTCGTCGGCCTCGATGCGCAGGCGATGCTCCTCGCCCAGCGCCTCACGCCCACGTTCGTGAAGGATCGCGTCGTCCGCTTCGGCCTCGGCATCTGAGCGACCTGTCCGGGTCGGCTGCGGGCGGCCGTTCAGCTCCGGTGGACTTCGGTCGAACCTTCCGATGCGAGCAAGCGCTCCGCCAGCTGGGGCAGGGTCGTGGCGATGGCTCGGGACACCATCGCGAACGAGTGCCCGCCTCGAACGGTGACCACCCGAGATGGCACGCCGTCGGCGGTCGCGGCTGCGCTCAGGCTCTGCGCTGCCGCCCGCGCCCGCTTGTCGCTCGCGCCGACTACGAAGGTGGCGTCGACGGCTGGGTCCCGACGAAGGAGCAGCAGCGGCTCGTGTGAGGCCCACTCGGCTGGGTGACCGCCGTACAGCCGGTCCACCGTGCGGTGGTGTGGCTCGCCACTCGTGCGGTCGTTGGCGCGGAGGTCACCCGCGATGTCGACGAACGAAGCGAAGAGCTCGGGATGGCGCAGGGCGAGGGTGAGTGCGCAGGTGCCGCCCTCCGAGTACCCCATGATCGCCCACGACGCGCCTTTCGGGGCGGTCCCGAACGTGTGTGAGACGTACGCCGGAAGATCGACCGTGAGGTAGGTCTCGGCGTGGCCCCGAGGCCCATCGACGCATTCGGAGTCGGTCCACATCCCGCCGTTGTGATCAGGGAACACGAGGATCGGCGCCATGCCCTCGTGTGCGGCCGCGAACGCGTCTGCGGCCTGCACCGCGTGACCGCCGCGGAGCAAGTTCGACGGATCCCCGGGCACGCCCGCCATCATCAACACGACAGGGAGGGAGGGTCTGGGCGACCGGAAGTACGCGGGGGGCAGCCACACGTAGCCGCCGCGCGCTTCGAACCGGGAGGAGGACGACGGGATCCGGACGGGTAGGACGACCCCACGGCCGGAGTGCCCGACCGCCGAGGTCGATGGGCGAGGTCCCTGGAGGAGGGACGCCGCCGCGCTTGCCGCGACCTCGTCGGGCAGTGGGGCGCCGACGACGTCACCGACCGTCGGAAGGTAGCTGTAGTGCGCGTTGACCTGACCGGCGCCCAACAGGAGCAGAAAGACGACCGCCGCCAATGAGCGGCTCCCGGGTCTGGTGGGTCGCCGCAATCGGATGAGGCCATGTGCGAGCGTGGCCAGTGGTAGCGCCGTCCAGAGGTAGAAGGAGGGCGGGAAGCTCGACCCCACGCGGTTCTCGATCCCAATCGCCTTGCCGCAGGCAACCACTGCCAGCAGGGTGATGAGCAGGACTGCGATCCACGAGCTCCAGCGCCGAGCTCGCAACCCGAGCATGAGGACGATCGAGCCGATCGCCGCTGCGGTCACCGTCCCGAGCACGAGCCCGTGATCGACCGAGACGTGGAGCAAGGATCGGATCACCCAGACCTCCGAGGCGCGACCCGACACGAGCAACCAGCCCTCGCGACGAGTGCCCACACAGCAGTCACGACGCTTCCTCCGGCGACCTCGTCGATCGGGTCGCCACGTCAGCCTCGCATGTGGGTCACCGGAATGTGCTGCACGTGGATCACTGCCCCGTGCGCAACTCGGCAGCTTCGATGACTCGGTCCCCATCCACATGGAGCATCAGCGCCGAACTGGGTGCATGACTCGCGACGAAGAACCCATCTTGAGGCGACCGACGACGCCGCTGGTTGTGGCTGCCGCCGCCTTCGTCGCGGCCGGCGGCTTCATCCACCTGCGCGAGTGGCTCGACGGGTATCGAGATGTCCCGGCGTCGGCCCCCGGCGCCGCCGTTGTGAGGATTGGCTTTCCGATCAACGCCGGGCTGTCACTGGTGATCGCCATTGCCCTGATCGTCACCATGTTCGCGCTGCGCCGGTTCGCTCCGCTCGTGGTCGGCGCCGCCGTCGTCTTCGAGGCAGGCTCGCTCGCGGCGCTCATCCTCACGCGGACAGGGAGCCTCGCGGGTTGGATGGAGCCTGTGTGGACGACAGGAGCCAACGAGACTCGAGCCGTCGAGATCGGAGCGATGGCCGCCCTGGCCGCCGTGATCGCGGTGGTTGCGCTGCGTCACCGCGTGTCTCGCGACAGCTGATCGCGCCACGCCTGCGCGACGGACAGCGACGGCCGAGTGCCGACGTGATCGCCGGCTGACTGTCCCGACGAACGGGCCGACTGTCACCCACCGACGGCCGAGGACGCGCAGCAGTGCCGACGGCTCGGGGCCGGCTGGCCGCTTGTTGCGTCCACTGTGGGTGACGGTGAGCTGGCTTGTAGGCGGGGGAACGGACCTGAAGGTCCGTTCCCCCCGGAAACACAGCGCTTTCGGGCCCGATGACGTCCAACAGTCCTCAGCCAGTCCTCAACAGATCGAGCCCGCTGCAGTGGTCAGCGGCCGGTCCAGTACGCCGGTCGTCGGTGATCGTGCGCGACCGCGAGCACGACGAGCGCGTCGTCGGTGACCAGGTACGCCAGGTGGTACGGGAACCGATCGATCGGCGCTCGCCGGATCTCTCGTCCCGCCGGGATCCCGTCGACGATGGCACCAGCCTGCGGCCACGCCGCGATCGACTGCACCGTCGAGTCCACGGCCGACACGAACGCCAACCCGAGGCCAGCAGCGCGCTCCTCGTACCAGCTAGCGGCATCCGACAGCTCAGTGGACGCCTCTGAGCCGAATGCGACGGCTCGCGTCACCCGTTGAGGTGGTTCGCGACGCGATCTCGGACAGTCGACCAGCTCTCCGTGGAGGCGTCGCCCGAGAGGACTCGGGCGGCTCGACGTTCGAGCTCCTCCGCCCACAGCGCGGAGATCGTCGCGTCATTGCTGTCTGGCGACTCGTCCAGACTGGCGAGCAGCTCCGCGGCAAGGCCGGCGCGGTCCTGCTCCCGAAGCGCCAGCGCTTCCCGGAGGATGGTCTCGGCCTCGGAGGTCATGCCCCGATCGTACCTGTCGTCCTGCGCCGACCAAGGACGTCGTCGACGGCGGCTCGGGTGCGCTCCTCGTTGTCGGGCCACAGGTGCGCGTACGTGTCCTGGACGACGGTGGTGGGCCGGTGGATCTGCGCCGCCTGCCAGGCGACGGCGTAGGCCCGAACGACGACCTGGCCGGCGCTCGGGTCGATGTAGGACCCGTCGAGCAGCTGGCCCTGCACCCGCGTCAGAAACGGCTCGGCGTCGACCTTGCGGTCGAAGTGCCTCGCCCGCTGCGGTCCGCCCGGGTGCAGTCGATACCGGGCTCGCCATCGCCCGTTCGGTCGTCGCTCGATGCTGGCCATCCGGCCTCCCGCTCGATGCGCATCGGGTGCGCAGCTGGGTGACAGGACGGCCAAGGTGGGGCGACGCCCCGCAACGTCGGGCCCGGCCATCGAGGACCACGACGCGCTCAAACCTACTGACCGGGTGTGACGTACTCGCTGGGTCGCACGACTCGTCCGTCGATCCACGCCTCGACGTCGGCGCGGCGATAGCGAACGTGCCGCCCGACCTTCAGGAAGGCCGGTCCAGTCCGCCCCGACCGCCAGTTCGCCAGGGTGGCGATGGGCTCCCTGAGCAGCCGGGCGACGTTCCGCGATACAAGTTCTACCGCTGGCATCGGCACCATCACGATCCCGATGTTGATGTATCCGCTTGTTGCGGGCGTGCTCGCGATCGACCGGCTCCTCTCCGCTCGGTAGCTAGGGGAACCCGTCCTTCAAGGACTGATTCGTCGGTTGTTCGCTGTAGGTATCGCCTTTGTGGTCGTCGTTGCGGCGCTCTTCACATTCGTCGGGGTCGTGAGCCTCTTCGATCCCGTTACTCGCGACAATCTCGCAGAGTCCCTGTTGGTCACCGTGTTGTCCGCCCTTGTCGCGGCCGCAGGC
>JBKJIE010000076.1:0-7108 GCA_046598715.1 Acidimicrobiales bacterium
ATCACGGCCACGATGCACGTCTCGGAGGCCACCGCGCTGGTCTCCCGTGCCCGCCGACTCCTTCCCGTTCCGTCGAGGGATGACAGGTAGGCTCGCCCGCATGTTCAGAGCACTCAAGCGCTGGTGGAAGTACCTCGGGGCGAAGCTCAGCTCGTCGTTCAACGAGAAGGCCGACCCGAAGGTGCAGCTCGAGCAAGCGATCCTCGAGGCCCAGGAGCAGCACCGCAAGCTGCGCGAGCAGGCGGCCAACGTCATCGCCAACCAGAAGCAGACCGAGATGCGTCTGGATCGGGCGATGGAGGAGCTCGACAAGGTCGACGGCAACACCAAGCAAGCCGTGCTGATGGCCGACGAGGCCGCCAAGACCGGCGACACCGCCAAGGTGGCCGAGTACACGTCGGCGGCCGAGTCGTTCGCCAACCGGCTCATCGCCATCGAGAGCGAGGTGGAGGGGCTCAAGCAGCTCTCGCTGCAGTCCGCGCAGGCGTCCGATCAGGCCAAGGCCGCCGTGCAGCAGAACGCCGCCCAGCTCCAGAAGAAGCTGGCCGAGCGCAACAAGCTCCTCTCGCAGCTCGATCAGGCGAAGATGCAAGAGCAGGTCAACACGGCGATGGCCTCCCTGTCGGAGACGGTCGGCCAGGACGTGCCCACCTTCGACGAGGTGCGCGACAAGATCGAAGCGCGCTACGCCAAGGCCAAGGGCACCTCGGAGCTCAACGAGTCGTCCGTCGAGTCGCGGATGCTCGAGGTGGAGCAGGCGGCCGCCAACAGCGATGCTCAGGCCCGCCTGGCCAAGATCCGCGCCCAGCTCGGGCTCACGCCCGCCACGTCCGTCGCAGCCGCCGAGCCGGCGGCGGAGCCCGGGTCGGTCGAGCCCGGCACACCCTGACCGACGAGGTCGGCGTGGGGCCGCACCCACGCCCGTGGCCCGACGACCCCCGTCTCGATCCAGCGCTGCTGGCCGAAGGCGACCGGCGCAACGTGGTCGATGGCTATCGCTACTGGACCGTCGAGGCCATCGTGGCCGACCTCGACGAGCGACGACACCCGTTCCACGTCGCCATCGAGAACTGGTCGAGCGACATGAACATCGGCACGGTGGTGCGCAACGCCAACGCGTTCCTCGCCGCCTCCGTCCGCATCGTGGGCAAGCGCCGCTGGAACCGTCGCGGCGCGATGGTGACCGACCGCTACCAGCACCTCGCCCACCATGAGAGCGTGGAGGACCTCATGGCCTGGGCGGCGTCGAACAGCCTCCCGATCGTGGGGATCGACAACCTGCCCGGCGCCGTGGCCCTCGAGGCCACCGTCCTGCCGGAGCGCTGCGTGCTCCTGTTCGGCCAGGAGGGTCCCGGTCTCTCCCCCGATGCCCACGACGCCTGCGACCTGGTCTGCTCGATCGCGCAGCGCGGCTCCACCCGCTCGATCAATGCAGGCGTCGCCAGCGGCATCGCCATGCACACCTGGCTCCGCCAGCACGCCCTCTGAGCGGAGCCCCGACCGGGCCGGTGGCTACGGGAGGACGACGAGGTCGTCGCGGTGGACGACCTCGTGGGGGACCCCATCGGGTAGGTCGGCGGTGCGTCGGCCGGCCACCTCGCGGAGGCTGGCGGCACCGAGGCGCGTGAGGCCCTTGGCGAAGACCTTGCCGTCGGGCCCGGCGATCTCCACCGCGTCGTCGACGTCGAAGCCGCCCTTCACGCTCTGCACACCGGCGGCGAGCAGCGACACGCCGCGCTCGAGCAGCACGCGACGGGCACCATCGTCGACCACGATCGTGCCGTTGGATCCGACCGCGAAGGCGATCCACAGCTTGCGGGCCGGGAGGCGCTTGCTCTTGGGGTGCACGACGGTGCCGGCGCCGGCCTCACCGGCGATCACCGATGCGAGCACGTCATCGCGCGACGCCTGGGCGATCACCGCTCGCACCCCGGACCACGCCGCGATCTTGGCGGCGGCGAGCTTGGAGGCCATGCCGCCGCTCCCCCGCGTGGTGCCCGTCCCACCGGCGAGCGCCTCGAGCGAGTGGTCGACTTCCACGATCTCTTCGATGAGCGAGGCCGACGAGTCCAGGCGAGGGTCGGCGGTGAGCAGGCCCGGGGCGTCGGTGAGCAGCACCAGCAGGTCGGCGGCCACGAGGTGCGCCACCAGCGCGGCGAGACGGTCGTTGTCGCCGAAGCGGATCTCGTCGTCGGCGATGGCGTCGTTCTCGTTGACGACCGGTGCCACGCCGAGATCGAGCAGTCGACCGAGGGTGGCGCGGGCGTGGAGGTACTGCTGACGGATCATGAAGTCGTGCGGGGCGAGCAGCACCTGCCCGGTCACCACGCCGTGGGTGCCGAGGGCCTCCTCGTAGACACGCATGAGGCGGGTCTGGCCCACCGCTGAGGCGGCCTGGAGCGTCACGGCATCTCGGGGACGGTCACCGTTGTCGTAGCCCAGAGCCGGGAGGCCAGCCGCGATAGCGCCCGAGGTGACCATCACCACGCGGTGGCCGACGGCCCGGAGCCCGGCGACCTCGGCGCAGAACTTCCGGACCGCGCCTTCGTCGATGGCACCAGCGTCGGTGGTGATGGAGGACGTGCCGATCTTGGCGACGACGATCACGGTGCGCTCCGCGGTGCCGCATCTGGCGTGGTGGCTCGTCGTCGCACGGGTCATGTCTAGCGGCAGCGCCTACGGGTCGAGGCTCAGCACCACTCGCAAAGCCCGGTCGACCTCGGCGAGCTCATCGGCGCCGAGATGACCGACGGCGTCTCCCAAGCGTGATGGGTCCACCGCCGTCGTCTGCTCGACCAGCACGCGCGTGCGGCGGCCTGCGATGGTGACCTCGGGTCGGAACGTGGCGGCACGAGCGGTCGTTGAAGTGGGGGCGATCAGCAGAGTGGAGAGGGGTAGGGCATCCGACTGCACCACCACGGCGTAGCGACGCCCGGCTTGCTCACGTCCCCTTGGCGAGCGCGGCGCACGCAGCGGGTGGACATCACCACGCACGCAAGGGCTCCAGATCCGTCTGCACGGCGCGGGCCTCGGCGAGGTCGTCGGGGTCCTCGGCCAGCGCACGTGCCTCCGCTTCGAGCTGCGCTCGGATCCGCGCCCGGGCCGCGTCGAGCACGGCCGCACGGACCGCCTGGGATCGGCTGCTGCCATCGGCGGTGAGCGCCGTGAGCGCCTGCTCCACCTCATCGTCGGTCCGTACGGTGATCACGGTCATACGACGGATCGTACTACGAGACGTACGACACTCGGTCGGTCGCGGGGAGCGCTGAGGCGGCCGCGGTCAGTTCCAGCCGAACCAGCGGGGGTCGAGCCGTTCGCCGAAGGGTGGGGTGAAGGGGCTGGGCTCGGCGGGGCGGGGAAGCCTCGGCGGGCCGGTGCCGGGTGGTTCGATCGGTCTCCCGTGGGTGTCGAGGAACCGCAGCGTGCGCTCCTCGGGGTTGCCCTCGATCGTGAAGTCACCGTGGTGGAGGGCCTTGTGGTGGACCCAGCAGAGCATCACCATGTTCCATGCCTCGGTGAGCCCGCCGTCTTCCCAGTGCAACAGGTGGTGTGCTTGCAGCCAGCGACGCTGGGAGCACAGGGGGTGGGTGCAGCCCTGGTCGCGGCGCTCGAGGTAGCGGCGCACCTTGCGAGACGGGGTGCGCTCGGTGGGTGTGATGCCGAGCAGCTGCCCCGCACGGTAGGCAGCCACCACCACCTGGGCATCGCATCCGAGGTAGCGGGCGACCGGGTCGGGCACGACGGGCCCGAGGTGCAGCTGGCCCGGCCCGAAGCGCCCGGCGGGATCGACATCGTGGTGCAGGATGATCTGGTGGCGTTCGCCGCGGTAGCCGGCGCGCTGCAGCGTCGCGTCGAGCGCGTCGCACGCCTCGGACGACATGCGCACGAACCCGTCGGCCCAGCTCACCCCCGGCCGAGTGGCGCCGTCGGGGATCTGCGACAGCTCGGCATCGGGCTCGAGGCCTTGACGGTCGCGGAACTCAGCGTCGCGCGCGGCCGCGAGGCCGTTGCGGACCTGCGCCATCTCCTCTGGGGGCAAACAGAACTCCCCGGTGCCCCACCCGTCGGACCGCTCGGCCATCCGCAGGAACCGCTCCGGCGCCTGCTTCGGCGGCTTGCTCTCATCGGGCTCGGGCAGCTCCGGGCACGACGCCAACGACCGTTGCAGCTGGGAGATCAACATGCCCGCCGCCCACCCGGCCACCTCCGCGTCACGCGCCGCGGGCACCCGCCGCGCGATGCGGACCATGGCATCCTCGGTGAGCTGACCGTCCGCGAACAGGCCCCAGCAGGCCGGCAGCTCGGGGATCCGGCGGGCGATCCGCACCAACCCCTCGGCGCGCGACGGCGACAGGCCGGCCTTCCAGGTGACCCAGTGCTTGACCGACTGGATCCCGTGCCCCGCCCAGCCCTCGGTGTCGATCAGCATCCGGATCGTGGCCACCAGCTCGGCCGTGGCACCGTTGATCGTGCCCATCAGCGCGACGGTCGACCGCTCGCCCTCTTCCCACGCCCGGTCCTGCGGATGCTCGATCACCGTCACGAGAACAACCCTACGCAGGGGGTATGACAACGCTCTGACCAGGGAAAACGCCGCGAATCGACGCCGATCAGCGGTCGACTTCGTAGTCGAACGTGAGGCGCCCGATGTGCACGGTGTCGCCCTCCTTGGCGCCGGCGCGGGCCAGGGCCTTGTCCACGCCGATGGCCTTCAGGCGACGGTGCGCCTCGTCCATGGCCTCGACCTGCGTGAGGTCCGACAGGGCCACGCAGCGCTCGGCCTCCCGACCGAGCACGAACCAGTCGCCGCTGTCGTCGCGCTCGATGCGATACCCCTCGCCCACCGGCCGGTGCACCACGAAGGCCTCGGGCTCGGGTAGCTGCGACCTGGCCTCCTTCACCGCGGCAGCCATCGCACCCAGCAGGGGGCGAACGCCGAGGCCGGTGACCGACGCGATCCGGAGGCCGTCGAAGTCGACGTCGTCGTCGGCCAGGTCGGCGCGGGAGCCCACGACCACGCGAGGACGCTCGAGCAGGTCGGGCTGGTAGCTCTCGAGCTCCTTGAGCAGGATCCGCTCCTGCTCGGCGGGCGTGTGCTCGGAGGTGGGCGACAGGTCGAGCAGCAGCACGAGCACGCGCGCCCGCTCCACATGGCGGAGGAACTGGTGGCCGAGGCCGCGACCCTCGCTGGCCCCTTCGATCAGGCCGGGCAGGTCGGCCACGACGAACTGCGTCTCGTCGTCGAGTCGCACGACGCCAAGGTTCGGCTCGAGCGTGGTGAAGGGGTAGTCGGCGATCTTGGGCTTGGCCGCGGAGATCACCGAGATGAGCGTGGACTTCCCCACGCTGGGGAACCCCACCAGGGCGACGTCGGCCATGAGCTTCAGCTCGAGGCGCAGCCAGTGCTCCTCGCCCACCTCGCCCTGCTCGGCGAACGCGGGGGCGCGGCGCTTGTTGGACAGGAAGCGGGAGTTGCCCCGCCCGCCGCGGCCCCCCTCGGCGGCCATCCAGCGGTCACCGGGGTTGACGAGATCGGCGAGCACGATGCCGTCCTGGTCGCGCACGAGGGTGCCCTCGGGCACGAACACGATCATGTCCTCGCCGCCGTGGCCGTGCTTGCCCTTGCCCTTGCCGTGCGTGCCGTTCTTGCCGGCCCGGTGGGGGTGGTCCTTGAAGGCGATCAGCGAGGAGATGTTGTGGTCGACGACGAGCCACACGTGGCCGCCCGACCCGCCATCGCCGCCATCGGGCCCGCCCATGGGCGTGTGCGCCTCGCGCCGGAACGACACGCAGCCAGCGCCGCCATCGCCCCCCTTGACGTGGAGCCCACACTCATCGACGAACTGCGACACCCGTGCAGGCTACGGGAGCGCGGCACGTGTCCCCGCAACGCCCACGCGGGCGCACCCGCCGAGCAGGCACGATCATGCCGATTCGGGGTCGACAGGTACGGGCCGGTGCCCATGGCGCCCCTGCTTCGGCACGATCGTGCCGAAGCCCAGGTGTGGAAGCCGGCTCTGGCGTGGACCACCTGCTCGCTGCGGAGGCCCTTGGACGCCGCCATACGAGTGAACGTGCGGGTGTTCACTGCACACTGCCGATGGTCATGCAACATGTACGGGCCAAGGCCGCGGACACGCCGCCCATAGATCGCCGGAGGTCATCTCCTATCCTTTGACACCCCGCACTTGCTATCCTGACCCTGTGAGAACCGATCGCCGCAAGACATCCTTCGAGGTCGATTTCGCCAAGGTCGACGAAGCCAAGCGGCTGCTCGGCACCAAGACGCTGACCGACACCGTCGACGCGGCCCTCGACGAAGTGATGGCTCTCGAGCAGCGGCGGCAGCTGACCGACCTGTTATTCGCCGACGACGACTACGACCTCGATGACCCTGGGGTGATGTCCGGCGCCTGGCGCTGATGGCGGAGTTCCTCGCTGACAAGAGCGCCCTCACCCGAAGCGACACCCGACCCGAGGTCCGCGCCGTTGTCGAACCGCTGCTGCTCGCCGGGCGGATCGCCACCTGCAGCATCGTCGATCTCGAGCTGCTCTACAGCGCCCGGGACGCGGCGGCCTACCAGCGCCTCGCCGACGCGCTCCGGGGGATGCCGCGCGTGCCACTCACCGAACCGATCATGGAGCGTGCCCTGGCGGTGCAGGCGACGCTGGCTCGCTCCGGACACCACCGGGCCGTCCCGCTGCCCGACCTCATCATCGCCGCATCGGCCGAGCACCACGGGCTCGTCGTCCTCCATTACGACGCCGACTACGACCGGATCGCCGTGGTCACCGGTCAGCCGACGCGGTGGGTGGTCGAACGCGGCAGCGTGTCCTGAGCCAACACCCGGTCCCTTGAAGGCTTCCCACCTCAACAGCCTGGACCACCCGCGGGCGCTCGAGCAGGTCGGCCGGTGAGCCGCCGAGCCGCGCAGAGGAATCCGCTCCGCTGGCCGGAGGCACAGAGCGTGCTACGAACCGTATACTGATAGGGATTGCTGCAGGTTCGGTTGACGGTGGTTGGGACTGATCATGCCGCGACGTGGGTCTCGGCGGGGGTGAAGGCGAGCTCGAACTCGACGGGTGTGAGCTTGCCGAGGGAGCGCTG
>JBKJIE010000052.1:0-13389 GCA_046598715.1 Acidimicrobiales bacterium
TGGCGGGCCTCGTCACTCATCACGTAGCGGAGCAGCTTCTTGAGGAGCGGCTCCTCGGTGAGCTGGTGCATGAAGCCGAAGGCGGCCAGCGCCAAGCCCTCGACCATGATCTGCATGCCGAGGTAGGTCATGTCCCACCGGCTGTCGGCGATGATGTCATCGAGCAGCATGCCGAGGTGGGCGTTGAGCGGGTAGTGCCCGTTCATCTTGGTGTCGAGGTACTTCGCGAACACCTCCACGTGGCGGGCCTCGTCCATCACCTGCGTGGCCGCGTAGTACTTGGCGTCGATCCACGGCACCGTCTCCACGATCTTGGCCGTGCAGACCAGAGCACCCTGCTCGCCGTGCATGAACTGGCTCATCGTCCAGTTCTGGCTCTCGATGCGAAGGTTCAGCCACTCCTTCTCGCCCCAGTTGTGGAGGGGCTGGCCCGGCTGACGGGCGGCGATGAACACCGGGTCGAGGTCGGGATCGACCGGGGCGTTGGCCACCACCTGCTCGATGTCGACCGGGGTCTCCCACGGCAGGTCGGTCTCGCCGTTCCACTGCGCGTTCTTGGCCTTCTCGTAGAGCTTGTTGAGCGCCGGGCGCTCGCCCTTCTCGTAGTTCCACGTGAACAGCGCGTCAGCGTTGTCCTTGACGGCGTGGACCATCTCGTCGACGTCCTTGGCTGTGATCGACAGGATCGCCTCGAGGTCGTTCACGTCGGCTCGGCCGAGCATCTCTTCGTTGGTGGGCATCTCGGGGGTCTCCCTGGTGTGTTGGTGGTCGTTGTCAGCGATCGGTGGACGGGTTGGTGACGGGTGCGGTGGAGTCGAGTGCCTCGACGAGGCGGGCGATGAGGTCTTCCCACGGCCCGGGCTCGGGGAGCTTCAGCTCGACGGCCCGGAAGAGCAGGAAGCCGAAGCCCACGGCGTGGCAGAAGCGGACGACGGCTTCACGGTCGAGCGCCGGATCGATGGCTCCGGTGGCCTGCGCCTCGGTAACGAGGTCGGCCAGGCGATCGCCACGCAGGTCGAGCGCGCCCTGCATCAGGCGCCGGACCTCGGGATCGCGGCGGGCCGCCACGAAGGCTTCGAGCAACAAAGCGCTCTCCGGACCCATCACGTCGGTGACGAGGTGCGAGCCGACCGTTGTGAGGATGTCGGTGACCTTCCCCTCGAAGCGGTGCTCGTTGAAGAGGGTGTCGAGCTCGTTCTGCGAGTGCGCCTCGATCGCAGCGAGGAGCAGCTCCGCCTTGCCGGTGAACCGGCCGTAGATCGCGCCAGTCGTGTAGCCCGCTCGACGAGCGATCTCGGCCACCCCCGCGCCGTCATAGCCCTTCTCGGCGAACACCTCGGCCGCGGCCGCAATGAGCTTGGCGCGGATCGGGTCGTCGGCCTCGTCGGACCGGTCGGCCGGTTGCGCGTCAGCAGGCACGGCGTTCGTCATCATCGGCCACGATAACGATCATTATCCACGCTGTCCAGCGTTTGGCGCGCCGAACCTCAGGGCTGCTCGGCCACGGCCTCGCGCCGGGACACCTCGACCAGCTTGTTCAGCGCCCCCACCGCGGCTCCGGAGTCGATGGAGGTGCACGCGGCGGCGATGCCCGCTGTGAGGTCGTCGACGAGGCCGGCCGCCAGCAGCCCGGCGCCCGCGTTGAGGCTGATGATGTCTCGGTGGGCGCCGTGCTCCCCTGCCAGCACCCGGCGGGCGAGATCGGCGTTGACGTGGGCGTCGCCGCCGACGAGGTCCTCGGGGTCAGCCCGGGCCAGCCCGAGCTCCTGCGGATCCACCGACCAGGTCGTCACGGTGCCATCGTGGAGCTCGACCACCGTGGAGGGCCCCGTGGTGGTGAGCTCGTCGAGGCCGTCGCCTCCATGCACGATCAAGGCTCGCACGGCGCCGTTGGCTTGCAGCACACCGGCCATGCGCTCGGCCATCCGCTCGTCAGCGACGCCGACGAGATAGCGAGCCACGCGACCTGGGTTCGACAGCGGCCCCAGGATGTTGAAGGCGGTGGGGATGCCCAGATCGCGCCGAGACGGCCCCGCGTGGCGCATCGCGGGGTGGTAGCGAGGGGCGAAGCAGAACCCCATGCCCGCCTCCTGCACACAGCGGGCGACGCCGACGGGCCCGAGGTCGATGGCCACCCCGAGGGATTCGAGCAGGTCTGCGGCTCCGCAGGCGGAGGAGGCGGCCCGGTTGCCGTGCTTGCACACCCGGCCCCCGGCCCCGGCAACGACCACCGCCGAGATCGTCGAGACGTTGATGGTGTGGGCCCGGTCTCCACCGGTGCCGACCAGGTCGACCACGGGACCATCGGTGTCGATCTCGACCCGGGTGGAGGCGGCCAGCATGGCGTCGACCATCCCGACGAGCTCCTCGACCGTCTCGCCCTTCATTCGCAGCGCCACCACGTAGGCGGCGATCTGGGCCGGCGACGCCGCGCCCTCGAGGATCTCCGCCATCGTGGTGCGGGCCTCGTCGCGGCTCAGCGACACGCCGTCCATGAGGTTGCCCAGGATGACGGGCCAGCCGCCGTGCTGGGCGAAGGTCAGGTCAGCCATGGGCCGTGACGCTACCTGGTGGGCTCAGCGGCCCGGCCGAGGGTTCAGGACGCCCGCCGACGCTGGCGATGAATGCGTCGGCGCTCCTTCTCCGTGGCGCCACCCCACACGCCTTCCTTCTCTCGTCCCTGGAGGGCGAACTCGAGGCAGGTCTCCCGCACGGAGCACTGATCGCAGACCGCCTTCGCGACCTCGGCGTCCTCATCGGTCGCCGGGTAGAAGGTCTCGGGGTCCAATCCGCGGCAGGCCGGGTGTCGGCGCCATGCGAGGTCCATGGGTGGGGGGCTCTTTGTGACGGGGGGCGGGGTCGGTCGCAGTCTCCGCGCGACCGCCGTGCCGATGCAAACCAGCTATCGCCGGGAGCTACTCAGCGGACTCGCTGCGGCGCAGGAGCGCCCACACCTCGTCGGCGGGATACCGCCGGTGCCCACCCGGGGTGCGCACGGAGGGGATGCGGCCTCGGCGGGCCCAGTCGGTGACGGCGCGCTCGGACACCTGAAAGAGGAGGGCGACCTCGCGGGTGCGCAGCAGGCGACCCTGCAGAGAGCCCGGCGTCGTGCCGTCGCCGACGAGCTCCTCGAGCAGTGCCTCTCGGTTCCGTACCCGCTCCACCGCGCCTCCTCGGTTGGACTCAGTCCGCTCGCGCTGGCTGCGCTGGACATCGCCACCGCCCGTGGTGTGGCGAGTGTGCCTGACGGTGCGTCAAAGGGCAACGGGCCAATCGAGGGTCATTGGAAGATACCGGGAGGAACTCGACACTCACGTCTCCTCCACTACCCGCGCAGGTCGGTGCGGAGCTCCGCGATCGTTCTGGCATCGAGTGCGGTCTCCTCGGCGTATGCCGGATGGTCCACGACGAGGACCACCGGCCCCGACTCCACGAGCGCCACCTCCGCTTCGGTGAGGCTCCAGTACACGTAGTGCACCGCCGCGGTGACCTCAGCGCGCGTGAGCTGACCAGCGTGCGCCTCCTCGGGCTTGGCTCGGAGCAGGGTTGCGTCGGGGCCTGCACCGACGCGCAGGGCGATCGAGCTCTCGATGCCCACGAGCTTCGGGAGCCAGTCGCGCATCTGGGCCTCTTCGGTGAGCTCGATGAACAACGTCGCGCACAGCTGCCCCGCTTCGGGGATGAGGGAGCTGTAGGTGTCGAGCTCCCCCTGGATGGCGTCGTCGGTGATGAGCTTCTCGACGCGCGCCATCTCCTGGATCTGGAACCGGATCGTGTCGCGGTTCTCGAACACGAGGGTGACCACCGGACCCACGTGCACTCGGCGGCGCTTCTTGAGGGCGATCACGTGGGCGCGGAAGTGCGCCCGCTCGCGCTCGTAGGCGCGCAGATCGGCGATGTCGGCAAGCGTGAGCTTCGAGCGCATGGGAGGTCTCCTGGAATCAGACGAGGGGGGCACGTCGCCGCGCCCCCCTCGTGCAACCGTGGTGCGTTGTGGATCAGGACACGTGCTCGAGGCCCTGGGTGAACCGGCCGGCGTGGCTCTTCTCGGCGCGCGCAAGCGTCTCGAGCCACTCGGCGACCTCGTCGAAGCCCTCGTCGCGGGCGGTCTTGGCGAACCCTGGGTACATCTCGGTGTACTCGTAGGTCTCGCCGGCGATCGCCGAACGGAGGTTGTCTTCCGTGGAGCCGACGGGCTCGCCGGTGACGGGGTCGCCCACCTTGGCGAGGAAGTCGAAGTGGCCGAAGGCGTGGCCCGTCTCGCCCTCGGCGACCGAACGGAACAGCGCCGCGACGTCGGGGTAGCCCTCCACGTCAGCCTTCTGCGCGAAGTAGAGGTAGCGGCGGTTTGCCTGGCTCTCGCCCGCGAACGCCTCCTTGAGGTTCTCTTCGGTCTTGGTGCCCTTGAGGTCAGGCATGCTGCTCTCCTGTGTTGTGTTGATGGGATCAGGTGGCGGTCGACGCGCAGTGGGCGCATCGACCTCGAAAGACGATCTCGGTGCTCGAGACCTTGAAGCCCTTCGCCTCGCCGGTGCGGGGAACGGATACCCCGGGGAAGCTGGCGTGGAGGTCGTCGATCCGGCCGCAGCGCTCGCACACCAGGTGGTGGTGGGGCTCGAGGTTCGGGTCGAAGCGCGTGGGACCAGTGCCGAGGTCGAGCACGTGCAGCTCCCCCATCGCGGCCAGGTCGTTGAGGGTCTGGTACACGGTGCGAAGCGAGATGGTGGGCATCTCGGCGGACACGGTGGCGTAGACCGCGTCCGCGGTGGGGTGCGTGTTCGCGCTCGACAGGGCCCGGAAGATCGACTGGCGCTGAGGCGTGACCTTGAGGCCACGCGCCCGGAACTGCTCGGTGAGCACCTCGACCGACTTCACGGCGAGCACCGTAGCACGCAGCAACTGCTGATCAACAACGATTGTTGATTGATGCCCGGGTGCGGCCCTGGCGACCGGGTGCCGTGCCCACCTCGATCTGAGCGTGCTGACCCGACCCGGGTAGCGTCAGGGTGATGGCGACGTACGAGTTCCGCTGCCGGGCCTGCGGGGCCACCTTCGAGGAGCGTCGGGCCATGGCCGAGGCCGATGAGCCGGCAATCTGCCCGGCAGGCCATGCCGACACCACCCGGCTCCTGTCCGTGTTCGCCTCCACCTCCGGCGGAGCGCCGACGCCCGGCGCGTCGAGCGCAGGCGGTGGTGGTGGCGGCTGCTGCGGCGGGGCTTGCGGCTGCGGCTGATGCCCGGCACCTTCGATCGCGCCCGATCGCTGCAGGCGCTCGGCGACAGCACCTTCGACGTCCTCGTCATCGGCGGGGGGATCACGGGCGCCGGCGTCGCCCTTGATGCCGCGAGCCGGGGCCTGCGAACGGCGCTCGTCGAGCGTGACGACTACGCCAGCGGCACCTCCTCGAAGAGCTCCAAGCTTGTGCACGGCGGCCTGCGCTACCTGCAGAACGGTGACGTCCGCCTCGTCTACGAGGCCCTCCGCGAGCGGCAGCGCCTGCAGCACAACGCGCCCCACCTCGTGCGGTTGCTCCCCTTCCTCATCCCGATCTTCTCCAAGGACGGGCTCATCAACCCGAAGGTGGCGCGTGCCCTCGGGAGCGCCATGTGGATGTACGACCTCACCGGTGGCGCTCGCATCGGCAAGCTGCACAAGCGGCTGAAGAAGGCCAAGGCGGTGGAGCACATGCCCACGCTCCCCGAGGAGCGGCTGGCCGGCGCCTACCTCTACTACGACGCGGCGGCCGACGACGCACGCCTCACCCTCACCCTGGCCCGCACGGCGGCGCTCGACCACGGCGCGGTGATCGTCAACCACGCCAAGGTGGTGCAGCTGCGCCACGACGAAGCCGGCCACGTCACCGGCGCAGTCGTCGAGTCAGACGGGCATCGAATCGAGGTGGCCTCGCGCTCGGTGGTGAACGCCACGGGCGTGTGGTCCGACGACGTGCGGGCCCTCGATGAAGGCGGCAACCCCGACACGATCCGCCCCGCCAAGGGCATCCACATCACGGTGCCGTGGGAGAAGGTGCGCAACGACATCGCCGTCGTGGTCCCGGTGCCGAAGGACAAGCGCTCGGTGTTCGTCGTGCCCTGGCTCCCGCTGGATGACGGCACGTTCCAGCTCACGTACATCGGCACCACCGACACCGACTACGACGGTCCGGTCGATGATCCGCAGTGCACCGCCGACGACGTCGACTACCTGCTCCACGCCATCAACTTCTCCGTGCGCGAGCCGCTGACCGCCGCGGACGTCGTCGGCACCTGGGCTGGGCTCCGCCCGCTCGTCAAGGCGGCCACCACCGGCCGCACGGCCGACCTCTCCCGTCGCCACAAGGTGCTCGTCGCCGACAGCGGCGTCGTGTCGATCATGGGCGGCAAGCTCACCACCTACCGCGAGATGGCCGAGGACACGGTCGAGGCGGTGCTGGAGCACCTCGGCGATGCCCCTCGATCGGCCAAGCGCTGCCGCACCCGCAAGCTCGTCCTGCGAGGCGGCGCCGGCGCACCGAAGGGCACGAGTGCCCATCTGGCCGATCGCTACGGCAGCGAGGCTGCGCTCGTCACGGCCCTGATCGCGCACGACTCGTCGCTCGGCGAACCGCTCGTCGAGGGTCTCCCCTACCTCCGGGCCGAGGCACTGTTCGCCGTGCGGCACGAGATGGCCACCACGGTGGACGACGTGCTCGCTCGCCGCACGAGAGCTCGCCTCCAGGCCCGTGATGCCAGCGCCGCCGTCGCCACCTCGGTGGCCCGCTTGATCGCCGACGATCTCGGATGGTCGGCCGAGGAGGTCGAGCGGCAGGCCGCCGCCTACGTCGCCCTCGTCGACGCCGAGCGAGCCGCGCCGAGCCTGCCGCAGACCGACCTCGTCCCGTAGGAGCGATGCCATGACGACACCGCACGACCTCCCGGCCCCCGGACCGGGTGCGCCGACCCCGCCGATCGCTCTGCGTGATGGTGGCGCCCACGCGACAGCCCATCTCGATGCCACCTTCGTCGACGTGCCCGCGGCCGTGCTCGCCGAGATCGCGTCGGTCTGCCCGACGGTGGCCGAAGGCGACCTCCTCGGCGAGGCCAGTCGCGACTGGTGGCCCCAGGCCATGATCTGGGCCCTCGACGGACAGGTTGCCGCGAAGGCCGCCGCTGTGGCATCGCCCGCCACTGCCGACCAGGTCGCCCAGGTCCTCGCGGTGTGCAACGACGCTCGCATCCCCGTCACTGCCGCCGCCGGTCGCAGCGGGGTGTGCGGCGCGTCGGTGCCGGTGCACGGCGGGGTGGTGCTCGATCTGTGCGGGGTCGCCGGCATCGTCGAAGTCGACGAGACGTCGCTCGTGCTCGACGTCGCACCGGGCACGTTCGGCGACCACCTCGAACACGCGCTGCGCACCGAGCACGGCCTCACCCTCGGCCACTGGCCCCAGTCCGTCGCCCTCTCCACCGTCGGTGGCTGGCTCGCCTGCCGCTCGGCCGGACAGCTCTCCACCCGCTACGGGAAGATCGAGGACATGGTGCTCGGGCTCGACGTGGCCCTCGCCGATGGTCGCCAGATCTCCACCGGCGGGGCGCCCCGCGCCGCGGTCGGACCGGATCTCAACCAGCTGTTCGTCGGGTCGGAGGGCACGCTCGGGATCATCACCGGCGCCCGCCTCAGGCTGCACCCGGCACCCACCCACGAGCGGCGGGCTGTCTACGGCTTCGCCTCCTTCGAGGCCGGCGTGGACGCGATGCGGCGCATCATGCAGCGTGGTGGCACGCCCGCCGTGCTCCGCCTGTACGACCCCGCGGAAGCCGACCGGACCTATCACACGGGCGACAAGGCGCTGCTGCTCGTGGTGGACGAGGGCGACAGCCTGCTGGTGAACACCACCATGGAGCTCGTCGCCGAGGTGTGCCGCGACGCCCACCACGAAGACGTCGAGCACGTTGCCCACTGGCTCGAGCGCCGCAACGACGTCGCCGCCCTCGAGGCGCTCATCTCGCGCGGCTACGTGGTGGACACGATGGAGGTGGTCGGGTGCTGGCGCGACCTCCCCGCCATCTACGCCGAGACCGTCGGCGCGCTGAACGGCGTGGAGGGCACCGTGTCAGCGTCGGCCCATCAGTCGCACAGCTACACGGATGGCGGCTGCCTCTACTTCACGTTCGCGGCCAAGGTCGACGCCGACGACCGCGACCGGTACTACCGGGCCGTGTGGGATGCGGGCACCCGCGCCGTGCTCGCCACCGGTGGCGCGCTCTCCCACCACCACGGTGTCGGGATCAACCGCGGCCGCTTCGTGCCCGAGGCCCTCGGCCCCGCGTTCGACGTCCTCCTCGCCATCAAGACCGCACTCGATCCCCACGGGATCCTCAACCCGGGCAAGCTCGGGCTCCCATCGCCCTACGGGCCCACCGGCTACTGATGCCCAACCGGCTCAGCACCCTCGGGGTGGGGCTGGGGGCAGCGCTGGCCCTGAGCCTGCCGGCCGCGCTGGTGGCCCAGATCGTGGATGCCGAGCGCAAGGGCGACCTCTCCGTCCTGGTGATCGTGCCGCTGGCCGCGATCGTGCTCCTCGGCGCGCTCGCCGGCGGATGGACGGTGGCCCGACGGGCCGAGGGTCAACGGGGGCTCGCGGGCCTGGTCGGAGCGGTCGCCCTTGGGCTGGTGGTGGGGGTTGGGCAAGCCCGCGCGTGGGCCTCCGATGAGCGCGTCCATGCGACGGTCGTGCCGATCTCGATGGCGGCGGGCGCGGCACTCGGGATCATCGGAGCCGCCATGGGCACCCGGCCGGCTGCTAGAACGCGCAGATGAGCATCCTCGTGATCGACGTCGGCACGAGCGGACTGCGCGCCACGGTGGTGCGGCCGGACGCAAGCATCGCCTTCGAGCTGCATCGTCCACTGCTCCCGTCGTCGCCTGAACCGGGGCTCGTCGAGTTCGATGCCACGCTGATGGCAGCGACCGCCCTTGAGCTCGCCGCCGCCGCGCTCGCCGAAGCGGGCCCGGTCGACGCGGTGGGCATCGCCAACCAGCGCGCCTCCACGGTGGTGTGGGACCGCACCACCGGTGAGCCGGTCGGTCCCGGCATCGGTTGGCAGGACCTCCGCACCGTCGGCACGTGCCTCGTGCTCCAGGCCGACGGCATCCACGTCGCCCCCAACGCGTCGGCCACCAAGGTCGGCTACCTGCTCGACCTCGCTGACCCGGACCGCACACGCGACCTCTGCGTCGGCACGGTCGATTCGTGGCTCACCTGGCATCTCTCACAAGGCGCGGTGCACGCCACCGATGCCTCCAACGCCGGCGTCACCGGACTGCTCACGGGCGACGCCAGCGGTTGGCACGACAAGGTCCTCGCCGCCCTGCGCATCCCGGCCAGCGCGCTGCCTCACGTGGTCGACAGCAGCGGCGTGCTCGGGAACGCGACGGCGCTCGCTGGTTCGCCTCCGATCGCATCGCTGATCGGCGACCAGCAGGCCAGCCTGGTGGGCCAAGGGTGCGTGAAGCCCGGCATGGCCAAGATCACCTTCGGCACCGGCGGCATGCTCGACCTGCACCTCGGCGAGGATCGACCCCGGTTCGAGCGCCAAGGCGACGGCGGCTGCTTCCCCATCGTGGCGTGGCGCCGCGACGGCGTCACCGCGTGGGGCGTGGAGGCGATCATGCTCTCCGCCGGCACCAACGTGGAGTGGCTCCGCGACGACCTCGGCATCATCGACACGGCGGCCGACAGCCACGAGGTGGCCAGTCGCTGCGAGACGGCCGACGGCGTGGTGTACGTGCCCGCACTCCTGGGCCTCGGCACCCCGCACTGGGACTACGGCGCGCGCGGCACGTTGCTCGGCCTCACTCGCGGCAGCGAGCGTCCGCAGATCGTGCGAGCCGTCCTCGAGGGCGTCGCCCAACGGGGAATGGATCTCGTCGAGGCGGCCGAGGCCGACACGGGCTTGAGCATCCCCGCACTGCGCGTCGACGGCGGGATGAGCGACAACCCCACCTTCCTCCAGGCGCTCGCGGATGCCACGCAACGACCCGTCGAGGTGTCGCCCGTCCGGGAGGCCACCACGCTCGGGGCAGCGTTCCTCGCCGGACTCGCGGTGGGCACCTGGGGCAGCTGGGACGACGTGGCTGCGACGTGGCGGCCCCGAGCCACGGTCGAACCTGTCGGGTCCTTCGACCGCGACCGCTGGCGCACCGCGATCAACCGGGCCAGCCAGTGGTTCCCTGAGCTCAGCTCTCTCAAGTTCTGACGACGACCCAATGCGGGAGAGCCCGCTAGGAAATCCGGCTGCCAGGTCATCCCGATGGGGACCTCGCTCCGAAGTGATGGTCAATGCGACACCACGAGCACCTCTTCCTCGCAGCGGGCGTCGTCCTGATCGGCGTGGCCGCCCTCGCCGGTTGCGGCGACACCACACCCAACGGACCCAGCGCCAAGGCCACGGACAGCGCCAAGGCCACGGACTGCGCCGCCCACCCGGGCCAGACCGTGACCGTCGAGATCCCCGAGTTCAAGTTCTCCCCAACACCGGTGAAGGTCTCGGCCTGCGACTCGGTGGTGTGGAAGAACACGGCCGACCAGGCCCACACCTCGACGGGCAACGGCGATCAGAGCTGGTCGAGCGGCAACATCGCTCCCGGGTCGACCTCTGACGCTGTCCTGTTCGCGAAGGCTGGCTCCTTCACGTACATCTGTGCGCTGCACCCCTTCATGAAGGGGACCGTCGAGGTCTCCTGACCTCCGGATCCCATCGCTCTCCCCCAACCCACCAACAGACCCAACAACCAGGAGGTACGGCGTGCAGATCAGCGCCAAGGAGCTTCGCCAGATGGCGAGCGACGTCGACGACATGCACCACGAGGCGATGCGCGACTTCAAGGAGGAAGCAGCGGAGCTCCACCTGGGCGCCGCGAAGGACTCCCGCCGGTCGTTCGTCAAGCAGGCCGGCCTCGCCGGCGTGGGCGGCTCGCTGCTCGCGCTCGGTGGCGGCCTCGCCCCGTTCACCCGGCTCACCGGCCTTGCCGCAGCCCAAGACGGCGGGCTCACCGACACGGTGATCGCCGGCTACGCGCAGAGCATCGAGCTTGCGGCGGTGGCTGCGTACACCGCCGCCGCCCCCGCCCTGAAGGGGGACACCCTCGCCGTTGCGAAGCTGTTCCTCGGTCATCACCAGGATCACGCCGATGCCTTCGGGGCAGTCGCGGGCAACGACGCTCGGCCCAAGGCGAACCCGAAGCTCGTCGCCGCCGTCACCCCGACACTCGAGGCCGTCGGAGCGGCCGTGAAGGCGGGGACCGACGCAACCACCGACGTGCTCAAGTTCGCCATGTCGGTCGAGAACCAGGCTGCGTACACCTACGCCGCTGCCCTCACCCTGTTGAAGAACCCGGCCTTCGCGGCGGCAACCTCAACGATCCTTCCCATCGAGGCGCAGCACGCCACGGTGCTCTCCCTCGCCCTCGGGCAGGGACCCGACCAGTGGTTCCCCACTGGCGCCTTCGAGTCCGCGTCCTTGGGCGACGGAACCGATCCCAAGGCCGGCTTCGACCCTGCAGTCTTCGCCTGAGCGCGACGCACCTACACGAAAGGATGAACGATCACATGGATCTGAACCGTGATGAGCTGCGCCGTGAGCTCCGAGCCATCGACGCAGACAACAAGGAGGTCATGCCCAAGTGGTATGACGCTCTCCGCCAGATCGTCGGCGGCGGCACCAAGATGTCGAATGACGAGAAGGCAGCGCTGCTTGGTGTGCCCTCCCCGGGCCGTCGACAGCTGTTCAAGTTCGGCGGTGCCACGATCATCGGTGCCGCCGTGCTGGCGGCCTGCGGCAGTGACAACAAGACCAGTGCCGGTGGCGATGCCACCACGACCACCGCAGCGGGCGGTGAGGCCAACATGGATCTTCCGCTGGCCCGCACCGCGGCGTCGCTCGAGAAGCTGGCTGTCGACACCTACCAGGTGGGCATCACCTCGGGGCTGGTGACCACGGCGGCCATCGGGGACGCGGCCAAGCTGTTCCAGCAGCACCACCAGGCCCACCTCGATGCGCTCAACGGCGCCATCAAGGATGCCGGCGGCAACCCGGTGACCGAGCAGAACCAGGCCGTGTTCAAGGCCCTCGTCGAGCCGGCGGTCGGCGCCGCGAAGTCCGAAGCGGACATCGTGAAGCTGGCCCTCGACCTCGAGCTGGCGGCGGCGCAGACCTATGCCTACGCCGGTGGCACGCTGAGCACACCGGCTCTGCGTTCGACGATCATGACGATCGGCGGGATCGAGGCACGGCACGCGGCGGTGCTGCAGGTGGCCGCACAGGCTGCCTCGCCGATCGCGGTGTTCCCCGAGGGTCGGGCCTTCTTCCCGGGCACGAACCCCCTCGCCAACATCGATGGCGCGGTGCTCTCCGCCTAACCCCATCCACCTCCGATGGCGAGACGTGCCGGTCCTTCGGGGCCGGCACGTCACGTTGTAGCCGCGGTCAGGGATGGAACAGGCTGAACCCCTGATCGACGAAGTCCGCGTCGAAGGCCAAGGCCTGATCGATGGCGTGCCGCCGCATCACGACGAACGATGTCCAGTCGACCAGGCTCACGGATCGACGGTTGGCGGCCAGGAACGCAGTGAGGGCCTGCGTGTGCAGCGCCTCGTCAACCCAGACAGTGGACAGCAGCGGGAGGACGTCGTCGAGGAGGGCCCGGGCGGCGTCCATGCCGAGCCGGCGTTGCGCCAGCGCGGCCGTCTCGACGATGACCGAGCCGTGCGTCACGCCGTCGAGCTCACCGTGCTCGATCCCATCGAACAGGGTTGTGAGCGATGCAGCCGCCGCGACATGGTTGGCGTCGTCTCCATCCAGCGCCGCGTATAGCGCTGACGTGTCAACAAACACCGGGGTCACGGGTTGAGGGCTTCGTCGAGCGCGGCGTCGTGGTGCTCACTGGTGTCGTGCTGACCCGACCGGAAGGCGCCGAAGGCAGCGCTGGCGCGGGCCCGATGCCGCGACCGACGATCGCCTTCGAGGAGGTCATCGAGCGCGTCTCTCAGCAGGGCCGCCTGCGACCGGTTGCGCGCGGCGGCCAAGAGGCGCAAGCCCTCGGCCTGGGCCTCGGTCATGGAGATCTGGGTGCGGATCATGCCATCATGATAATATCTTTTAGTTGATTGCCATCAGACTGGATGCACGGTAAAGGTGCCGCCGCTGCACCGACATGGGACACTGACGGAGACGGTGAGCTGGCCTGGTGGCCGCGGCGTGGCTTGACCACGTCGAGGAAGGTCGGGGCTCCATAGGGCAGGGTGCTGGTGAGAGCCAGGACGGGGTGACCTGTCGGTTCAGGGCAACAGAGAGCAGACCGCCGATGGCCTTCGGGCACAGGCAAGGGTGAAAGGGTGCGGTAAGAGCGCA
>JBKJIE010000023.1:0-1729 GCA_046598715.1 Acidimicrobiales bacterium
GGCTCGCTGGGTGGCCATCTCGCCAGTCTGACGCAGTGATCCGATAGAGGACATGGTGCTTGATGCGATGGCCGTCCGGGACCTTCGGATGGTTGAAGTCGTCGGCGGGATCTCGGCTCATCCCGATCTTCTCCATGACGCGGCGGCTCTTGGCATTGCCCACCGTCGTGAACGACACCACCTCGCCGAGCCCAAGGTCGTCGAACGCGAATCGCAGCGCCTCACGTGCGCCCTCGGGTGCGTAGCCGCGACCCCAGTGCTCCTCGGCGACCCGCCAGCCGACCTCCACGCATGGCGTGAACGCCGCGTCGAAGCCAGGGATGGCCAGGCCGATGAACCCGATGAAGTCGGACACGCCCGCCACCTCGACCGCCCAGAGCCCCCAGCCGTGCTCGTCGAAGGCCGCCTCGATCCGCTCCACGAGCCCGTCGCTCTCCGCATGGGTGAGCGGCGCGACGAAGTGGTCCATCACGACGGGGTCGGCGTTCAACGTCGCGAACGGCTTACGGTCCTCCGGCCGCCACCTGCGCAGCACCAAGCGCTCGGTGTGCAGCTCCATGCGAGAAGGGTACGAGAGGCGCGCCGCCTGCATCGGCGCCGGCAGCGCCTGAGGCGTCGCGACGCGAGGCGCAACGCCCTGATCCCCGTTACGTTGCGCGGATGGCAAGCCTCCGGTTTGATCAGGTGAACATCGTCGTGCCCGATGGGGCTGGTGCCGCAGGATTCCTCCGGGCGATCGGGGTGGAGGTTCCGGAGCTCCCCGATGACTGGGCGGAGTGGGCACCACACCACGTCGGGTTGACCGCAACAGCGGAGGGGTTCGACGCTGACCTCGACAGCTCGGCCTTCGCCTCGCACTGGGGCGGGTTGCCGGAGCAGTTCACCGGTGTCGTGGTCAACCTCCGGGCGGCGGATCGCGCCGCGGTCGACACGGTGTTCGAGCAGGCCGTGGCGCTCGGCGCGGACAGCCTGCGAGCGCCCTACGACGCCTTCTGGGGCGCGCGCTACGCCGTGGTGCGAGGCCCCGGGCCTTTGGTGGTGGGGATCATGAGCCCGCCGGATCCGGGGCTCCGAGGCGAGTCGCCGAGAGTGTCCGACTTCGCGTAGGCACCGGCGTGGCGCTCCTCGGCACGAGCGCTCCGGATGCCACTCGACGGATCATCGGCGCCACTGGGAGCCCGTGCACTCCCGCCGCAACCTCTGGTAGATCGGCGGCTGGCGTCAGGAGATGCTGACGACCTCGACGGTGAGCTCGGCGCCGGTGGGGGAGGTGAAGTCGACCTTGTCGCCCACCTTCTTGCCGACGAGGGCCACTCCCAGAGGCGAGCGGGGGCTGATGATGTCGTGCTCGATGCCGCGCTCCTCGACGGAGCCGTAGAAGTACGTGTCGACGTCGTCGTCGCCCTCGTAGCGGAGCTCGATCACCGCGCCGGGCTCGACGATCTCGCCGTCGGTGTCGTCGAGGATCGCGGCGTTCTCGATCATCCCGGCCAGCTGACGGATGCGGGCCTCCATCTGGCCCTGGAAGTCCTTGGCGGCGTGGTAGTCGCCGTTCTCCTTGAGGTCGCCCAGCTCGCGGGCGGCCTCGATCTTGCGGGCGATGTCGATGCGACCGACCGTGGTGAGCTCGTCGTGCTCGGCCTTGAGTCGGTCGTAGGCCTTCTGAGAGAGGTGGTGCGTCTGCGCCATAGTCAGACAAGCGTAGTGGTGGTGTCAGGTCAGTTCACCT
>JBKJIE010000114.1:0-6071 GCA_046598715.1 Acidimicrobiales bacterium
GAGGCGGCGGTGCTCGCGCACGCGTCGGATGGCGGCGGGGAACGACTTGGTGAGGATGAGATCGCTGAACATCTCGACGGCGTCGGCCTCGAGCTGCGCGATGTCTGCCCCCTCGTAGCGACGGTAGAAGTGGCGCAGGAAGTCGCTGCGGTCTCGGCGATCGAGTGCGAGGAGGGCGGGAGCCTCTCGCAGCGTCTGCACCACGAAGCGGATGCGGTCTTCCCGGGGGAGTCGACGGGTGGCGAGCCAGGAGTAGGAGGCCACGACGTTCGAGGCGATCAACGTGTTCTCGAGGTCGAAGGCGGCGAAGTGGCGGGCGGGGTCGAGCACCTGGCGACGAAGCCGGTCTTCGCGCTTCTCGGCCACGCGCCCGCCAGGCGTGGTGCGCACCCGGGCGTGAGCGACGACCGACGGGAGGTGCACCTCGGGGGCGTAGTGGCTCCAGTCGATGACCCGCGGGTCGAAGCAGAACGTGGTCTGGTCCTCGGGTGTGAGACGATCCCAGCGGCGGAGCAGGTTGTCGACCCCGTAGATCGCCTCGCACTCGGCGTAGGCGCCGTAGAGCTCCACGTAAGCGAGGGCCCGCTCGACCTCCTCGCGCTTCTCCTCCAGGGTGGCGGCCCAGGTGGCCTGCTTGCCCCGCAGGGGGAGCGACTGCAGCGCCGACTCGCCCCTCTCGATCGCTGACTTGGCCCGTTCCAGCTGTCGCTGCACCCGGCCGCGACCGGGGAACGACCACTCGGGCACGATGATCGGCTGGCCCTCGACGTCATAGATCGGGTGCTCGGTGAAGAAGGCCCGCACCATGTCCACGAGGTGCCGATACCGCAGGGGGTTGACCGACCCGGAGGCCACCTGGGTGATGGCGGGCTCCTCAGGGATCGGGCCAGCGGCGGCGTCGATGATGGCGGCGACCACGAGGTCGACCGGGATGACGTCGATCGTGCCCTCGGGCACGCCGGGGAACTCCTTCAGCAGGCCACGCGCGTACGAGATGATCACCGGCTCGGCCATGCGGAACCCGCGGATCCAACCGGGGAACGGCTCGAGCACCGACGACTCGATGATCGAGGGTCGCACGATCGACACCGGCACGTCGCCGCGGTTCTGCAGGAGAGCGCGCTCGCCGAGGGCCTTCGTGTAGGCGTAGGCGTCGGGCCAGCCGAGCGACGCGGCGCGGGCGCGTCCCGCCTCCACCATCTGCTCTTTGACCCATGCCGCTCGTCGTTGCTCGGTCTTGGCGGCCAGCGCCGGGATGCCCGCCGCGCCGATCTCGGTGTGGGCCTCCTTGCGGAACCGCTTGAGGGCCACGGGACGGCGGCTGTCGGCCTCGGCGTCGGCACGGGCCCGGCGGGCGCCGTCGACCTCGCTGCGCCAGTCGACGTCGACGAAGAACGGGCTCTCGTGCACCGGGATCTCAGGGGCGGCGCCGCGTCGGTTGCCGGCGACGTAGCAGGTGGACACCGACACCAGGTGGGGCGCCACGCCGAGGTCGTGCAGGGTGGCGACGAGCCGGCTGGGTCCCAGCAGGTTCACCTCGACCGCGCTGTCGAGCGGCGAGTCGAACGACACGGTGGCCGCAGAGTGGATGACGACGTCGCAGGTGGCGAGGACCGCTCGCCCGGCGGCGTCGAGTCGCAGGCCGTCGGTGCCGACGTCGCCGGCGATCGGCGTGACCCGTGCCGCCACCAGCGCCGCGAAGCCGTCCTTGCCGTGCTCGTCACGGAGCCGGTCGAAGGCGTCGTTGCTGAAGATCTCCCGCTTGGCTCGCTGCCCCACCGTGGAGCGCTTGCCCGGACGGATCAGCAGCACGAGCGTGCAGCCGGGCACGCAGCGCAGCAATCGCTCGATCAGGGCGGTGCCGAGGAAGCCCGTGCCGCCGGTGATCGCGATGCGCTTGCCGTCGAGGCCCTCGGGGATCACCGCATCTGTCTACCATCTGGTAGATGGCCACGGCGGAGCGAACGAAGCGGACCACCGCCCACCGCATCCTCGTGGCCGCCATGGCCGAGTTCGGCACCCGCGGATACGAGGCGACCTCGCTCGACGACCTGGCTCGGGAGCTGGGGATCCGCAAGCAGACGATCCTCTACTGGTTCCCGTCCAAGGAGGCCCTCCTCGAGGCCGTGGTCGATCGGTGCGCCGCCGAGGTGACGGGTCGGCTCGAGCGGGGGCTGGCCCAGGCCGGCGAGGGCTTCGAGCGCGTGGACGCCATCGTGCGGGTGATGTTCCGGCTGGCCGCTCGTCATCCGACGATGCTGGGCTTCCTCCGCGAGGTGACGCGGCTCGGCCCCCCGGCGTCGACCCGCCTGCTCACGCAGCTGCAGCCCCTCGTGGATCGGGCGGCTGGCTACCTCGAGGACGAGATGGACGCAGGCCGCATGCAGCGGCGCGATCCGAGGCTGCTGCTGCTCGCCGCGTACTCGATGGTGGCGGGTCTCGCGACGGAGGTGGAGGTGCTGCGGGCCTTCGGCGAGGAGCGCAGCCTGGCCTCGCTGGTGCGCCGCCGCGACGAGCTCCTAGCCCTCCTCCGCGCATCGCTGGTCGTGGAGTGCTGAACTAGGCGACGGACAGGGACCGGCGATGGAGGGCGACATGGGCAGGCACGAGGTTGACTTGACGGCGCTGTACCGCGCACCGGTGACGGTGTGCGGCGAGCGCGGGAGCGGGCGGTACCACGCCACCCTCGCGGCGTGGGACCGGTTGGTGCTCGACGTCCAGGACGGAGACCACGCCGCGGACCCCGAGGTGGGCGAGCTCGTGTCCATCGGTGTGGCCGATCCCGAAGGCTGGGTGACCGGCGAAGTGCGCGTGGTCGCGCAGCGAGGGGTGCACGGTCTTGTCACCACCGCACCCGAGCTGCGGATGGCCCAGCGACGAGCCTCGCACCGCGTGACGATGCTCCTGCACGTCGACGTCTCGGAGGTCGACGGCGAGCCGCCGGGCTGGGTTGCCGGTGAGACCGTTGACGTGTCGGCCGACGGCTTCGCGGCGCAGGTGCCTCCGATCGGTGTCGTCGCGGGCGACCGGTTGGGCGTGCGACTCACGCTTCCCGACGGCCAGGTCGTGGCTGGCGAGGCGGAGGCGATCGCGGGCGGTCCGCTCGTGCGGGCTCGGTGGACCACCCTTCCCGAGCGGGCCCGCGACCAGATCGCACGAGCCGTCAGCCAGGCGGAGCGCGCACCCGCCGACTGATCCTGCGGGTGAGCCTCAGCGCTTGGTGGAGAGCCGGGACCGGCGTTCGTGTCGCTCGAGTGCGAGCCGGACGAGCTCGTCGATGAGCTCGCCGTAGGGAAGGCCGGTGGCCTCCCACATCTTGGGGTACATCGAGATGGGCGTGAAGCCGGGGATCGTGTTCACCTCGTTGATGAGCACTCGATAGTCGTCGGGCAGGTAGAAGAAGTCGACTCGGGCCATGCCGTCGCACCGCAGGACGGTGAACGCCTCGACGGCCAATCGCCGCACCTGGTCGGTGATGTGCGGAGGGAGATCGGCGGGGATGACGAGATCGGCGGCGCCATCGAGGTACTTGTCGTCGTAGTCGTAGAACGCATGGGTGGGCCGGACCTCACCGGGCACCGACGCCCGCGGGTCCGCATTGCCGAGCACGGCCACCTCGATCTCTCGGGCGCTCACCCCTTGCTCCACGACGATCCACTCGTCGTACTGCGCGGCGGTGGCGCACGCGTCATCGAGCTCGGCGGCATCGTTGGCGCGCGACACGCCGACCGACGAGCCGAGGTTGGCCGGCTTGACGAACAGGGGGAACATGAGGCCGGCCACCTGGGCGCGGGAGATCACATCGGCCAGCTCGGTGTCTCGCAGCCCGATCCACGGCACCTGCGGGAGGTCGTGGGCGGCAAGCACATCCTTGGCCTTGAGCTTGTCCATGCACAGCGCTGAGCCGAGCACCCCCGCGCCGACGAACGGCACGTTGGCCAGCTCGAGCATCCCCTGCACCGTGCCGTCCTCGCCGCGCGTGCCGTGCAGCAGGGGGAGCACCACAACGGGCCGGTCGTCGGTGGCGACGGGACGCACGGCGGGAAGCGGTTCGACCGCTGTGCCCGTGGCTTCGAGGCGCTCGGCATCACCTGGTGCCGAGGGCAGTGCGCCGGCCCCGGCTCGGAGGGCGGCGATGGCATCGTCGGCCCGCACCCACTCGCCATCGCGTGTGATGCCGATCGCCTCGAGCTCATACCGCTCGGGATCGACGGCGCGCAGCACGTGGTACGCAGACACGCACGACACCTCGTGCTCGGCCGATTGGCCGCCGAAGAGCACGACGAGACGGATCCGGTCTTGGGGGGCCATGGGCGAAGTGTACGGGTCGGGCATCGCTCGGCTGCGAGACTCCCGAGGTCATGAAGCTGCGCAGCACTGAGCTCGCCGACGCCGTCGGAGGCCGCCTCGAGGGGCCGGATGTCGTGGTCGATGGCGCCTCGATCGACTCTCGGGCGGTTCGTCCTGGCCAGCTGTTCGTGCCCGTGGTGGCCGAGCGCGACGGCCACGGCTTCATCGACGCCGCGCTGGCCGCGGGTGCGGCCGCGTACCTGACGAGCTCGTCTCCGGCGGGCGGTACGGCCATCGTGGTGCCCGACACGATTGGCGCCCTGCAAGCGGCCGGGCGGCACGTTCGGGCCAGGGTCACGGGTCCGGTCATCGGGGTGACGGGCTCGGTGGGCAAGACGTCGGTGAAGGACATGCTCGCCGGCGTGCTGTCGCAGCGGCTTCGAACGGCGGCGAGCGAGCGGTCGTTCAACAACGAGCTCGGTGTGCCGCTGACCCTGCTCAATGCTCCCGATGACACCGAGGTGGTCGTCGTCGAGATGGGTGCGCGCGACGTCGGTCACATCGCCGCGCTGTGCGCGATAGCGGCTCCGACCATCGGTGTCGTCACCCGGGTTGCAGCCGTCCACACGGAGGTGTTCGGCACCATCGACGACGTGGCCCGCGCCAAGGCCGAGCTGGTCCGCGAGCTCCCGGCGTGGGGCACCGCTGTGCTGAACGCGGCCGACCCGCGGGTCGCGGCCATGGCCGCCCACACCGAAGCCTCCGTCGTCACCTTCGGCGTGGGCGGCGAGGTGCACGCGGTCGACGCGGTGCTCGACGAGCTGCTCCGCGGTCGCTTCCGCCTGCGCTCGCCGTGGGGGGACGCGGACGTGGAGCTCGCCGTGCGTGGCACACACCAGATCGACAACGCGCTCGCCGCCTCGGCGGCGGCGCTCGTGTGCGGGCTGTCGTTGGACGACGTCGTCGTGGGCCTGGCCAGCTCGGAGCTGTCGCCCTGGCGCATGGAGCTGACGACCGCGCCTGACGGGGCCGTGGTGCTCAACGACTCCTACAACGCCAACCCCACGTCAGTCGCTGCCGCCCTCGAGTCATTGGTGGCACTGCCAGCGACACGGCGGACCGCCGTGCTCGGAGTGATGGCCGAGCTCGGCGAGGGAGCCGACGAGGCCCATGCCGCCATCGGCGCAATGGCTGCTCGCCTCGGTGTGCGACTCGTCGCCGTAGATGCCCCCGCCTATGGCGGCGAGGACGTAGCCAGCATCGAGGAGGCCATAGACCTGCTTGCACCCCTCGGTCCGGGTGACGCCGTCCTCGTCAAGGGCAGCCGTGTCGCCGGCCTCGAACGCCTCGCCGAGCTGCTCCTCGAGGAATAGCGCCGCACCCGTCCGGCCTGGCATGGGAGCGGGGAGCGGAGGAGCTGTCGAGCCCCGAAGGTGTGACCGGCGCAGCCGAAGTCGTGCGTGAGCGGGTCGTCGGCGGCGTGCCCCGGCGCGGTCGGACTCGTGCGTGAGCGGGTGTTCGACGTTGGTTGGCGCACGAGTGTCTGGTGGCGCACGAGTTCCGCGCCGACACCGGCCCGGCGGTCGTCGCCGCGCCTCTTGCGCTTGACCTTCGCCGGTCAGGCTGCAGGGGTGAGGTCGGCGTACCAGGCGAGGGCGACGGCAACGACGGCGCCGGCGAGGACGACGACGGTGATGTTGGTGGCCTCGATGATCGGGCCGGCGATGAGGTTGCCGATGGGCACGGTGCCGCCGAAGCCCATGATCCACAGCGCCATGACC
>JBKJIE010000030.1:0-32466 GCA_046598715.1 Acidimicrobiales bacterium
CCCCGTGTTCAAGCCACCGTTCCTCGGCAGCCAGGTCGTGAAGGGCATCTCGCTCGACGAGATCGCCGGCTTCATCAACGAGACGGCCCTCTTCCGCAACCAGTGGCAGTTCCGCCCCGAGAAGGGCGAGTCCGACGGCGACTTCAAGAGTCGCATCCGTCCGCAGCTGCGCGAGGAGCTGGCCAAGGCCAAGGCCGCTGGACTGCTGGCGCCGCAGGTGGTCTACGGCTACTTCGCGGCCAACGCCGACGGCGACGACCTCGTGATCTGGAGCGATGAGACGCGCTCCTCCGAGATCGCTCGCTTCCACTACCCGCGCCAGACCAAGGCGCCGCACCTCTGCATCGCCGACTTCTTCCGTCCGGCGTCCGGTGGCGAGGTCGACTACGTGGCGTTCCACATCGTCACGATGGGTCCGGCTGTCTCCGAGGCCACCGCCAAGCTCTTCGCCGACGACCGCTACCAGGAGTACCTGCTGCTGCACGGTCTGGGCGTGGAGATGGCCGAGGCGCTGGCCGAGCTGTGGCACAAGCGCATCCGCACCGAGTGGGGCTTCGTCGACGAAGACGGCCCTGCCCTCGCCGGCCTGTTCCGGCAGCAGTACCGCGGCGGTCGCTACTCGTCCGGCTACCCCGCCTGCCCCGACCTCGAGGACAACACCACGATCCTCGAGCTCCTCGACGGGGGCCGCATCGGGCTCGAGTGCAGCGAGGACACCGGCTACCAGTACCAGCCCGAGCAGACCACCAGCGCCCTCATCTGCCACCACCCGCAGGCCAAGTACTTCGTCGCCCGCTGAACCAACCACGGCTGAGAGTCGGGAACTAGTTAGCCAGGGTAGTTAGTTCTGCTAACTACCTGTAGCCTCTGGGCATGCCCGGATCCCCCACCGCCCCGCTCGACGAGGCGGAGATCGCGGCCCGGCTCCGGCTGAGCGCCACCCGGCTGGCCAGGCGCCTGCGCCAGGAGGCCGACAGCGGGTTCACCCCGAGCCAGCTGTCGGCGCTGGCCACCGTCCACAACCACGGCCCGCTCACGCTCGGCGCGCTGGCCGACCACGAGCGCGTCGCTCCACCGTCGATCACCAAGGTGGTGGCCAAGCTCGAGACCGACGGTCTCCTCGAGCGAACCCCCGACCCCACCGACGGACGGGTCTGTCGGGTCGCCACGACCGCAGCGGGGAGCGCGCTCGTCGAGGAATCGCGCCGACGCAAGACCACATGGCTCACCGGTCGTCTGCACGAGCTCGGACCCGACGCACAGGCGCGCCTGGCCGCCGCCCTCGATGTGCTCGACGCCATCATCGCAGCCGAGGACCAGCCATGACCCGCCTGCGCCTGGCGACCCGCGACACGTTCCGCTCGCTGCAGATCCGCAACTTCCGCCTGTTCTTCAGCGGGCAGCTCGTGTCCCAGATCGGCAACTGGCTCACGCTCATCGCGCAGACGCTCCTCGTCCTCAAGCTCACCGACAGCGGGATCGCGCTCGGGCTCCTCGCCGCGGTGCAGTTCGGGCCGGTGCTGCTGTTCGGTGCCTTCGCCGGCCTCGTGGCCGACCGATCCGACAAGCGCAAGCTCCTGCTCATCGTGCAGACCTTCGCGATGGGGCAGTCGTTCGCACTGGCCGCGCTCGCGTTCATGGGCCACCCACCCGTGTGGGCGATCTACGTCATCGCCAGCTTCGGTGGCTTGGCCACGGCCTTCGACAACCCGGCCCGGCGCTCGTATGTGGTGGAGCTCGTGCCCGAGACGGAGATCACCAACGCGGTCAGCCTCAACAGCGCCATGATGACCGGCTCGCGCATCATCGGGCCCGCACTCGGAGGGCTCCTCGTCGCCACTGTCGGGTTCGGTTGGGCGTTCCTGGTCGACGGCCTGTCGTACATTGCCGTGCTGGCCGGCCTGCACCTCATCGACCCGCGCCAGGTCCGCAAGGCGCCCGTCGCTCCCCGCGGCAAGGGTCAGATCCGCGACGGCCTCCGCTACGCGATGAGCGTTCCCGAGCTGCGCGTGCCGCTCATCATGATGGCGATCATCGGCACGCTGGCCTTCAACTTCTCCACCGTCCTGCCGCTGTTCACGGTGCGCGACCTCGGTGGCAACGACCTCACCTTCTCGCTGCTCATGTCCGTGGTCAGCGTCGGGTCGCTCATCGGGGCACTGGCCGCGGCGCGACGCAAGGACATCGGCGTGCGCATGGTGAGCATCGCCGCCACTGCCTTCGGGTTGAGCATGCTCACCTTGGCGATCGCACCTAACCAACCGGTGGCCTTCGCGATCGGCGCGGTGATGGGGCTCACGAGCATCACCTTCATGACGACGTCTACGGCGATCGTGCAGCTCCGCTCCGACCCGGTGATGCGGGGCCGAGTGCTGGCCCTGCAGGCCATCGTGTTCCTCGGTAGCACCCCCATCGGCGGCCCCATCATCGGGGCGGTGTCGGAGCACTTCGGGGCTCGTTGGGGCCTGGGCGTCGGGGCCCTCGCCACGATCGGCGCTGGCACCTACGGCCTGCTGACGATCCGTCGCAGCCGCACCGTCGCGACCTCGGCCGAGATCACGACCGAGATCACGACCGAGGCCATCGCCGCTGCCGCCTCCGACCTCGGCGAGGGTCCCCTCCCCGTTCACCCCGCCGTGCCCCAGCCCGCGCCGTAGCGCAGCGTCGTGCGACGTCCCCCTACGTTGGGTGGGTGCCTGACCCCTCCTCACGGATCTCGCTGCTCGACGGCATGGCCTCGACCCGCGCCATTCGTCGCTACACGCCCGAGCCCATCCCCGAGGCCGACCTGGCCACGATCCTGTGGCATGCCTCCCGGGCGCCGTCGGGCTCAAACCGCCAGCCCTTCCGGTTCCTCGTGCTGCGCGACGGGCCAGCCGCCACCGAGGCCAAGGCGCTCCTCGGCCGCTCCTTCCGGGAGATGTGGGCGGCCAAGCGAGCCGACGACGGCTACGAGGCAGGCTCCGGCGCCGACGACTCGTCACCCAAGGCGCGCATGGGCCGCACGATGCAGCACTTCGTCGACCACTTCGAGGCCACCCCCGTTGTGGTGTTGCCGTGCCTCATCCGCTACCGCGCTCCCTACCCCTCTGAGGGAGCGAGCATCTACCCGGCTTGCCAGAACCTGCTGCTGGCGGCTCGGGCCCTCGGCTACGGAGGCGTGATGACCGTGTGGCACGCCTTCGTCGAAGACGAGCTGCGCGCCCTGCTCGGCATCCCGGAGCACGTGGCCATCGCGGCCACCATCCCGCTCGGGCGTCCCTTGGGGCACCACGGTCCCGTCCGTCGCCGTCCGCTCGGGGAGCTCGTCTACGAGGATCGCTGGGAGGCGCCTGTGCCGTGGGCTGTTGACCCGGATGGCACCCAGTTCACCAGCGCCGGCCCACCCCGAGGCCAGCGCTGACCACGGAGTCGTGTCACGGAGACCGGGTCCCGGGCCCCGGTTTCGTGACAGGTCGACCCCTGTCATGTCACAGCGCGGCCAGCGCCTTGCGGACCTTCTGCTCGCTGGCGCCACCTCTGGCGCCGACGGACTGGGCGAAGGTGGCCACGCGCAGCTCCTCGAGCATCGACCGCACGGACCCGTCCACATCGCGGGTGGCCACGGCTGCGTACTCGCGCTCAAGGGTTCGGATCGACACGATCCGTGAGCGGTCGCGATCAGGCTGAGTCACCGCCTTGCCGAGGCGATGCTCGATCGCCTGCACGTAGCGGTGAACGTCCGGCAGCCGATCGGTGCCTGCGGTGGTGATCCAGCCTCGGTGTAGGAGCCGGTCGAGGTGGGCCTGCACGTCGAGCACCGTGTCGTCGAGCGACGCAGACACCATGGTCGCGAGCCGCGCTTCGATGCGGGTGACCGTGGCCAGGATCTCGCCGATGGTCGCGGCGGCCCCGACAGCCGTCGCCGCGAACTGCCACTTCACCGCGGCGAGGAGCGCCTCGAAGGCCTCCGCGTCCCACACCGGGCCACCACCAGCGAGGAGGAGGTGGTCGACGGCGGCCTCGGCGGCCGACGCATAGACCTCGGCGGACGTCGCTCGACCCGACGCGGCGATGGCGAGCTTGGCGGCGTTGGGGAGGCCCCTGTCGAGGGTTCGCAGCGGTGAGCCCAGCTGCACGAGCAGCAACCGCCGCGTGCCAGCCCACATCGCCGATCGCTGCTCCGACGGACTTGGGAGCACACGGAGCCCCGCCGACGTGCCCTCGTCGACGAGGGCCGGATAGCCGGTGACCACGGTTCCGGCATGGCTCGCGTCGACTGACCGCGGGATGGTGCCCAGCGTCCACGAGCGCAACCCCGTCACCTCGGCCAGGGGCGCCGCCGCCGCCAGGGCGGCGCGCAGCCTGTCGGCCATGCGGGCTCGCAGTGCGGCGAGGTCCTTGCTCCAGGCCAGGGGCTGGCCCTGGTCGTCCACGGCACGGTACGTGACGCGCAGGTGCGCGGGGATCTGGTCGAGCACGCCCGGCGCCCAGGACATCTGGTGCCCGGTGCGCTGGGCGAGCACCCGGCCCATCGCGCCGAGGAGGGGGCCATCGCTGGGCCCCACCTGCCGGAGCACCTCCCGCGCGACATCCGGCGCGGGACCGACCAGGCGGCGGGCATCCTTCGGCAGCGCTCGCAGGAGCGCGGTGACGAGATCCTCCCGCAGCCCGGGCACCTGCCAGTCGAGGCGCGCTGCATCCACCTGGTCGAGCAGCAGCAGCGGCACGTCGACGGTGACGCCATCGAGGTCGGACCCAGGGTCCGCCGTGTAGGTCAGCGGCACCTCGGCATCGCCGACCCGAACCCACTCCGGGAACGCGTCGGGCGAGATGTCGCCCGCCGCCGGGTCGATCAGATCAGCGAGGGTGAAGGTGAGCAGGCCTGGCTGCTTGGTGCGCTGCTGCTTCCACCAGCGGTCGAACCGCCGACCGGTCGTCACGTCGTCGGGCAGGCGCTTGTCGAAGAACGCCTCCAGCTCGGCATCGTCGACGAGCAGGTCGCGCCGCACCCGGTGCTCGAGGGCCAGCACCTCCACGATGCGATCCTGGTTCTCTGTGAGGAAGGCGTGCGGCGCATCCCACTCACCCCGAACGAGGGCGTGGGTGATGAACAGGCTGCGCGCGTCGTCGGGGTCGATCCGCTCGTACCCGATCCGACGCTTGGCGACGATCGGGAGCCCGTAGAGCGACACGCTCTCGTCGACCATCGACGCGCCACGTTCGTCGTCCCACCACGGCTCGCTGTGGCTGCGCGTCACGAGGTGCGCGGCGATCCGCTCGATCCGATCGGGCTGGATCTGCGCCACGGTGCGCGCCCGCAGCTTGTTCGTCTCCACGAGCTCAGCAGCCATCACCCACTTGGGTCGCCGCTTGCCGAGCGCTGACCCGGGCGCGATGACGAAGCGCGTCTCCCGCGCCCCGCGGTAGTCCTTGCGCTCCTCGTCCCACATGCCGATGTGTGACAGCAGCCCGGCCAGCAGCGAGAGGTGCACCCCGTCGCGATCGACCTCTTCGGCCAGCGGTCGCACATCAAGCCCGATCCCGCGTGCGATCTGCCGAAGCTGAGCGTGCAGGTCCTGCCACTCGCGCACCCGTAGGTGGTGCAGGTGCTCGGCCTTGCACATCCGCCGGAACGAGCTCGATCCCCTGACGTGCTGCTGCTCCCGCAGGTACCTCCAGAGCGCGAGGTAGCTCAGGAAGTCTGACTCGCCCACGTCGAACCGACGGTGGAGCTCCGCGGCGGCCTGCTCGTTGCCGCTCGGCCGCTCTCGGGGATCTTGGATCGACAGGCCGGCGGTGATGACGAGGATCTCCGCCGCGCACCCGTGCTGCTCGGCTTCCAGGACCATGCGCCCGAGACGCGGGTCGACGGGGAGGCGGGCCAGGCGCTTGCCCACCGTCGTGAGCCGCACGTGTGCGCCTGCTCGTGCCGATCGGTCGAGGGCGCCCAGCTCCTCGAGGAGCTGCACACCGTCGGTGATGCTGCGAGCGTCAGGCGGCTCGAGGAAGGGGAAGGCGGCCACGTCGCCGAGTCCCAGCGATGCCATCTGCAGGATCACCGAGGCCAAGCTGGTGCGCAGGATCTCCGGCTCCGTGAACTCGGGTCGGCCGTTGAAGTCGTCCTCGCTGTAGAGCCGGATGCAGATGCCCGGGGCGACGCGCCCACAGCGGCCCGCCCTCTGGTTGGCCGACGCCTGCGAGATGGCCTCGATAGGCAGCCGCTGCACCTTGGTGCGGCGGTTGTACCGGGAGATCCGAGCCGTGCCGGGATCGACGACACCCACGATCCCCGGGACGGTGAGGGAGGTCTCGGCGACGTTGGTGGCCAGCACGACACGGCGGCCGCGATGGGGTGCGAACACCCGATGCTGCTCGGCGGCCGGCAGGCGGGCGTAGAGCTGGAGCAGCTCGGTGCCGGGCAGGTGCAGCCGCGTCAGTGCCTCGGCGGTGTCGCGGATCTCACGCTCGCCGGAGAGGAACACCAGGATGTCGCCCGGTCCGGCGCGGGCCAGCTCCTGCACGGCGTCGCAGATGGCCTGGGTCTGGTCGCGCTCGTCGCCGACCTCGTCGCCGATGGGTCGATAGCGCACCTCGACGGGATGCGATCGGCCCGACACCTCCACCACCGGGGCATCACCGAAGTGGCGCGAGAAGCGGTCGGTGTCGATCGTGGCCGAGGTGATGATCACCTTGAGGTCCGGTCGCTTCGGCAGGAGCTGACGCAGGTAGCCGAGCAGGAAGTCGATGTTGAGGCTGCGCTCGTGGGCTTCGTCGATGATGAGCACCTCGTAGGCGCGCAGCATGCGGTCTCGCTGGATCTCGGCGAGGAGGACGCCGTCGGTCATCACCTTGATGAAGGTGTCCTCACCCACCCGGTCGTTGAAGCGCACGGTGTAGCCAACCGCTCCCCCGATCTCCACGCCGAGCTCCTCGGCGATGCGCTCCGACACCGCGCGCGCGGCAAGACGGCGAGGTTGGGTGTGCCCGATCAGACCCCGTACCCCCAACCCGAGCTCGAGGCACAGCTTGGGGAGCTGTGTGCTCTTCCCCGAACCCGTCTCACCGGCCACCACCACCACCTGGTGGCGGCCAATGGCGTCGAGCAGCACCTCGCGGTGGGCGGCGACGGGCAGGTCGGGGTAGGTGGGTGTCGGGAGGGCCGCCCGTCGACGCTCGATCGTGGCGTCGTCGGTCACTTGTCGCCAGTCACTGGGGGTGGGGGCGCCGGTCGTGCTCGTCGGGTCGACGCGATGCGGCGATGGCTTCGTCTCGGAGCGCGAGGAAGGCGTCGAGCCGATCCTGGGACACTTCGCCGGCGTCGATCGCCAGGGCGATGGCGCAGCCCGGCTCGCCGGTGTGACCGCAATCGCTGAAGCGGCACTCCTCCCCGAGCTCGTCGAGGTCGGCGAAGGTCGCGGCGACCGACTCCTCATCACCGGCCAGGCCCACCTCGCGGATGCCCGGCGAGTCGATGATCACCCCACCGTCGGGGAGGAGGTGCAGCTGGCGGTTGGTGGTGGTGTGACGGCCCTTCGCATCGCTCGACCGGACCGCACCGACGATCGCCGCGTCGGTGCCGAGGATCGCGTTCACGAGGCGCGACTTCCCGGCGCCCGACTCACCGAGCAGCACCGAGGTGGCATCAGCCAGCCGGACTCGCAGCTCGGCGATGCCCACGCCTGTGGCGGACGACGTGACGATGCGCTCGAGGCCCGGGTGATGCTCATCGACCGCCGTGAGCGTGCTGTCGAGGTCGACGTCGAGGTCGTCAACGAGGTCCAGCTTCGTGAGGACGAGGAGGGGGTGAGCGCCGGCGTCACGCGCCAGTGCCTCACCTCGTTGGATGCGACCGGGCGCGACCGGGCGGTCGAGTCCGCACACGAGGAGCACGAGGTCGATGTTGGCGGCCAGGAGCTGGTGCTCGTCGCCGCCGGCCGCTCGCCGCCGCAGCAGCGAGGTGCGAGGGAGCAGGGCGACGACCTGCTCGCCGTCGACCACGAGCCAGTCTCCGACGGTGATCGGTTCGACCCCTCGGCGAAGCTTCACCGTGCGCTCCCCCGTGGGAGTGCGCACCTGCACGGCCACGCCGTCGTGCCGTACGACGCGCCCCGGCTCGGCGTCGGGGCCGTGTGCGGCGAGGAGGGCGGCCCAGTGGGGGCTCCAGCCGACGGGGGTGAGGAGATCGGTCACGACGGGCGGGACCGTAACGCCGGCAGGCAGCACCGACAACGCCGGAGCGGGACGCGAAGAGGCCCCGGGCACTGCACCCGGGGCCCCATTCGCATGACGGTTCGCTCTACTTCGCGGGCGTGTAGACGCCCTTGTTCAGCTTGGGAGCCTGGCTCGGGGTCATGACCGAGTCCTTGAAGCCCTTCAGCGGGGTGATGCGGGCCTTCTTGGAGGCCTTGATCTTGATGGCCTCGCCGGTGGCGGGGTTGCGGCCCATGCGGGCAGCGCGCTCGACCTTCGCGAACTTGGCGAAGCCAGTGATGGCCACCGGCTCACCCTTCGACACCACATGCGTGGTCACGTCGGTGAATCCCTTGAGTACGGCGTCGACGGTCTTAACGTCGACCTCGGTCTGTGCAGCGATGGCCTTGACCAGGTCGCGTCGGTTCATCTCTGTCCTCCGTTGGACGTTGGGGTGTGTAGGGACCTACGAGTCTGCCAACTCCACCACCCCTGCGCGCGGATCCGGCCCGATTCTTCTGGGTTTTCTTCGCCTCATCCGCGCTTCGTCATCATCCGCGCGCGGCGGGCAGCTCCTGCTGCAGGGTGAGCGTCGGCGCGAAGAGGTCGCCGAGCCGCGCGACCCGCTCAAGCACCTCGGGTGCCTCGAACGAAAGCGCCGCGCCACCGGCGGCCACCTCGACCTCGGCCCATGTGACCGGCGTGGAGACGGTCGGTCGAGGGCGGGCGCGCAGCGTGTACACGGCGGCCGTGGTCTTGTGCCGGCTGTTCTGGCTCCAGTCGATGAACACCTTCCCGGGGCGCGCCGTCTTCTTCATCACCGACGTCACGGTGTCGGGGTGGTGCTTCTCCAGCACTTGGGCCACCGCGAGCGCGAACGATGAGCAGTGCTCGTGCGTGTGGGGGGTGTTGAGCGGCACGTAGAGCTGGATGCCCTTGGAGCCGGAGGTCTTGGCCAGGCACTCGAGCCCGGCGAGCCGGTCGAGCACCTCCTTGATGTCGAGCGCCACCTCGGCGCACAACGGGATCCCGACGTCGGGCCCCGGATCGAGATCGAACACGCACATCGTGGGCGACTCGATGTCGGCACCACGCGCCATGGGTGCGTGCAGCTCGAGGGCGGCGAGGTTGGCCGCCCAGGCGAGGGCGGCCACCGAGTCGAGCGCGCAATACCCGATCGTGCCGTCGCGATCGCCGGGGCCAGCAAAGGTGCCCACCCACTCCGGGCGATGCGACGGGCAGCGCTTCTCGAAGAACGACTTGCCGTCCACACCGTTGGGGTAGCGACGGAGCGTGAGCCCACGGTCGGCGATGTGCGGCAGCATCGCCGGTGCGACGCGCACGTAGTAGTCGATCACCTCGGCCTTGGTGAACCCGGTCTCGGGATAGAGCACCTTGTCGAGGTTCGACACCTTGAGGCGCCGGCCGTCGAGCTCGACGGTGTGCTCGGTTCGCTCCGCTCCAGCCACGGACCCCTACGCGCTCTTGCGAGAGCGCTTCTTGACCGGTTCGACGTCCTCGTCCTCGCCGGCTCCCTCGACGGCGTCGCCGGCGGCGGGATGGCGCTTGCGGGCCGCCTTGGCCTCCTTCACACTGGCCTCCAGCGCCGCCATGAGGTCGACCACCTTGTCCTCCGTGAGGGCAGCCGGAGGAGCGACGATCTCCGTGCGGCCCGACGCCTTCTGCTCGATGAGGTCGAGCACCCGGTTGCGGTAGGTGTCCTCGAACCGGTGCACGTCGAAGTCCTCCGACAGCGACGCGATGAGCTGGCGCGCCATGTCCAGCTCCTTCTTGGTGACCTCGATGTCGTCGAGCCCGGCGATCTCACCGATGTCGGCGGGGTCGTTCACCTCATCGGCGTAGACCATCGTGGACAGCACGAGGGCTCCGTCCTTCGGGCGCACCGCGCACAGGTACTGCTTGGATCGCAGGACGAACCGGGCGACCCCGACCTTGCCCGACTCCTCCATGGCCTGGGTCAGCAGGGCGTAGGGCTTGAGCGTGGCCTTGTCAGGGGCGACGTAGTAGGCGGAGTCGTAGAAGAGCGGATCGATGTCGGCCAGGTCGACGAACTCCTCGATGTCGATGGTGCGGCTGGCGGTGGGGTCGAGGGCGGCGAGCTCGTCGTCGCCCACGGTTACGTACTCCCCGGACGCGAGCTCGTAGCCCTTCACGATGGCCTCGGCGGGCACCTCGTCGCCGTCCGCAGCCGAGACCTTCTTGAGCTTGATGCGGGCGCCGCTACGGGAATCGAGCTGGTTGAAGTGCACCGTCTTGCGGGAGACGGCCGCGTAGAGCTTGATCGGGATGTTGACCAGCCCGAAGCTGATTGCGCCACTCCAGATCGCTCTCGGCATACGTGGGAGTATTCCCCAACTTCGCTCAAATGCAACAGGGGGCACACGTGACGAGGCCCACACGCACCACAATCGCGTTGCTGTCGGGGGCCGTGCTGGCAGTGATGGCCGCATGCTCGAGCAGCGGCGGCGGCCGCGGAGCGACCACCTCGACCACAGCGAGGGTCGCCGTCGGCCTCGACGAGGTCCAGGTGCTCGCGGCGCACAACGCCTATCACCTGCAGGGGCCCAAGCCGCTGCTCGACGCGATCACCGCGGCCCTGCCAGCCCTCACGCCCACCATCGAGTACTCCCACCCCACGCTCACCCAGGAGCTCGACCTCGGGGTGCGATCAGTGGAGCTCGACGTGTTCGAGGATCCCGACGGCGGCCGCTACGCGACGCCCAAGGCGGTGGCGCTCCTGGGGCTGGATCCTGTCGATCCGGCGATGACCAAGCCGGGGTTCAAGGTGTTCCACATCCAGGAGGTCGACTTCCGATCGACGTGCCCCACGTTGGTCGCTTGCCTCACCGAGCTCCGCGCCTGGTCCGACCATCACCGCGACCACCTGCCGATCATCATCCAGTTCGAGGTGAAGGACGACGTCATCCCCGATCCGCTCAACCTCGGCTTCGTGCAGCCGATCCCGGTGAGCGCCGGCACCTTCACGGCCCTCGAGACCGAGATCCGATCGGTGCTCCCCAAGGAGCGCATCGTCACGGTTGCCGACGTGCAGGGCAAGCACGACACGCTCGGCGCAGCGATCGCCGCTGAGGGATGGCCCGACGTCGCCTTACTGCGGGGTCAGTTCGTGCTCGCGCTCGATGATCATGCGGCGAAGCGAGCGCTCTACCGCGGACTCCACCCCGACACGCGCGATCGGCTGCTCTTCGTCGACGCCGCGCCGCCAGACACTGATGCCGCGTTCTCCGTCCTCAACGACCCGGTGGCCGACGGCGCCCGCATCCGGGAGCTGGTGAGCGCCGGGCTGCTGGTGCGCACCCGCGCCGACGCCGACACCGTGGAGGCTCGAGCGGGCGACACCAGTCGGCGCGATGCCGCGTTCGCCAGTGGCGCCCAGATCGTCAGCACCGACTTCGAGCGAGCCGACCCACGCTGGCCCAGCTACGTCGTCGCACTGCCTGGCGGCGGCGAGGCCCGCTGCAACCCTGTGACGGCACCGAAGGGCTGCAGCGTGCCGTAGCGATCTCTACGACAGGACGGCGCGCGCCACGAGGTCGGTGCCGAAGGCCGTGAGGATGGCCAGATAGAGCAGCCCTGTCGCCGCCATCACGGCTGAGTACTGCCGCTCCTTCAGCGCCGCCCGCGTCACGCCCACGAGGACGATCGTGCTGAGGGCACAGGCGATCCACATCCAGCCGAGCACGCCGCTGTACCCGTCGTCGATCGAGCCGTTGATCACGCTGATCATCCCCGTCGGCCACAGCAGCACCAGCACCTCGAGCGGCCACGTGGCGGCCAGCCAACGGATGATCTCGAGCAGCGGACCGCGCTGCATGCCGGGCTGCACGAGGTACCAGTGGCCAAGCAGCATGGCGTCGGTCACGGCGCCGAGGAAGGCGGCACCCACCACCACGCGAGCGACCGAGAGCAGGTCAGGGTCCCCAGCCGCGACACCCGCCGCGATCAGCCCGATCAAGCCGATCGCCGGCGCCACGAGGTCGAGGGCGGGCGGGAACTCGACCGCGGAAGCATCTCGCTCCTCGCGGTTGCGCTCGATGCCGGTCATCGCCGCGACGCGTGCCGAGCGCTGCTCGGCCACTGCTCGATCGCCTGACACGCCAGCTCGTCGACGTTGGACCGAGACGGCGAGCGCCCCGAGCGAGGCGAGCACCACGCCGGCGCTCGCCACATCGCGCACCGGTACCGCCTGTCCGTAGCGCATGCCGGTGACGAGGGCGCCGGTGGCCATCAAGAGGTAGGTGCCGCGGAGCAGCCAGCCGTAGCCGAGGCTCACCTCCCGGCGCCTCGTGGTCACCCACAGGAAGAACAGGCCTCCGACAGCCCACTGGAGGAGCACGGTGGCGGCGTCGAGGCGGATCACAGCCCGCCGAGCGTACGAGGCCGCCCCTCAGTGCACGAAGTCAGCTACAGCAGGGCGAGGTCGTGGTCAGCGGCGTTCAGGTTGTCGGGACCAGAGGCCGCCGCGACCACGATGTCCTCGAGACGGAAGCCGAACCGGCCGGGTACGTAGATCCCCGGCTCGATGGAGAAGGCGTGCCCGGGCTCCAGCGGGGTGCCGTTGCCGCTGACGATGTACGGATCCTCGTGCTCCTCGATCCCGATGCCGTGGCCGGTGCGGTGGATGAACTGCTCGCCCCAGCCGGCCTCGGTGATGATCCGACGAGCCGTGGCGTCGACCTCCTCGCACGAGGTGCCGACCCGCGCCGCCGAGACCGCAGCCTGCTGGGCGTCGAGCAGCACGGCGTAGGCCTCGGCTACCTCGGGCTCCGGCTCGCCGACGTGCACGCAGCGGGTGATGTCGGAGCAGTAGCCCACGCCATCGTCGCCGAGCATGGTGCCGCCGAAGTCGCACAGCACGCCCTCGCCCTCCTGGATCACGCGGTCGCCCGGCTCGTGGTGGGGGCTGGCCGCATTGGCGCCCGCCGCGACGATGGCGAAGTTCACGCGGTGGTGACCCTCGGCGAGGATCCGCCGGCCGAGCTCGGCAGACACCTGCGCCTCCGTTCGGCCGACCAGCTCGATCTCGCCTCGCTGCAGCTCCGCCGCGATCCGATCGACCGCCGCACTGGCCCGCCGGAGCGCCTCGATCTCGGCCGCATCCTTGCGGGCCCGCAGCGGGCCTATGACCGCACTGGCCTTGCTCCAGCGCGCCTGCGGGAGCGCGCCCTGGAGGTCGACCACAAACCGGGCCCACGTGCGATCGCCGATGGCCAGCTCTGCGGCCGACCCCACCAGTGCCGCGACCACGTCGATCGGATCCTCTGTCTCGCCCCACGGCCGCACGGCGAAGTCCGGGCGCTCGGTGACCCGTGGTGCCTCGAGAAGCGGCACCACGAGGGTGGCGTCGCCCTCGCGGGGCAGCACGAGCATCGTGAGGCGCTCGAGCGGCATCGCCTCGTAGCCCGTGAGATACGGGAGATCCGCGCCCACCGAGAGCAGCACCGCGTCGACGCCGGACGCGGCCATCTCGGCTCGAACACGACGGAAGCGATCAGCGAAGGGAGCGATCATCCCCCCAGGATGCCAGGGTCGTTCACGGGTCGAGCGCCGGGGGCGCAGCGGCGTCGGCGGCTTGGCGGGCGTGGTAGCTGGAGCGCACGAGCGGACCCGCCTCGACGTGGCCGATGCCCATGGCCTCGCCGATGGCCTTGAGCTCGGTGAGCTCATCGGGGGTCCACCAGCGCGCCACCGGCAGGTGGTTGGTGGTGGGCCGCAGGTACTGGCCGATCGTCACGATGTCCACGCCCACACCGCGCAGGTCGGCCAAGGTCGCGACGACCTCCTCGCGCGTCTCACCCATGCCGACGATGATCGACGACTTCGTGACGAGCCCGGTGGCCTTGGCCCGCGCCAGCACTGACAGCGACCGGGCGTAGCCCGCCGAGGGCCGGGCCGCCCGCTGCAGGCGGGCCACGGTCTCGATGTTGTGGTTCAGCACGTCGGGGCGCTCCGCGAAGATCACCTCGAGGGCGGCGGGGTCGCCCTTGCAGTCGGGGATCAGCACCTCCACCGACACGCCGGGCGTGCGGGCGCGAATCGTCCGGATCACCGCCGCGAACTCTGAGGCGCCGCCATCGGCGAGATCGTCACGGGCGACAGCGGTGACCACGGCGAACCGCAGACCCATCTGCTCGACGGCGTCAGCGACGCGCTCCGGCTCATGCGGGTCGGGAGGCTCGGGATGGCGGGTGTCGACGAGGCAGAACCCGCACGCGCGCGTGCAGCGCTCGCCGTTGATCATGAACGTCGCTGTGCCGTCAGCCCAGCACTCCGACAGGTTGGGACAGCCCGCCTCCTCGCAGACCGTGACGAGGTCGAGATCGCGCATCGTTCGCCGGATGGCCGCAACCTCGGGCGTGAGCTGCAATGGTGCGCGCATCCACTCTGGCTTGCGGGCCGAGATGTCGACGCCCCCAGCCACCCCGGCCTGGGCCAGGCGGGCTGTGCGGCGGGCCGTCGTGCCCGTGGCCCGCGCGGGCGACAGGGATACGGGCACTGCACTCGGCGGGTCGTCGGCACGCTCGGGACGGACCGGCTCGCCCGCGCCGGCGCCTCGGCTGAACGGAGCGAGGTCGTGGGGCACCTCGCGCCACACCACGTCGGACCGGTCACAGCCCGCCTTCCCCCAGCGCTCGCCAGCACGATCCGCAAGGACATCGACGACCTCGCGCATCGTCACCGCGATGCCTTCGGCCTGCAGCGAGGTGACCCCCTTGTCGACGATGCCGCACGGCACGATGTGGCCGAACATGGCCAGATCGGGGTCGACGTTCAGCGCGAAGCCGTGCATCGACCGACCCCGACTGAGCCGCACCCCAACCGCGCAGATCTTGCGTGGGGCAATCGACTGCGGAGCCACCCACACCCCCGGGAAGCTCGGCAGGCGACCGACGTCGTGCAGGCCGAGGTCCGAGAGGACGTCGATGATGAGCTGTTCGACGGAGCACACGTACGCGGTGGTGTCGACCAGTCCCCCACCGCGCTTCCCCGGCACGGTGAGGATCGGGTAGCCAACCAGCTGGCCTGGGCCGTGATACGTGACATCGCCTCCCCGATCCGTCTGCACGACCTCCGCCCCCACCGACGCCGGATCACGCAAGATGTGGCCGAGGTCGCCGCGCACGCCGAGGGTGTAGACGGGCGGGTGCTCCAGCAGGAGCAGGTGGTCGTCGGCGCCCTCTGCGAACAGACCGCGCTGCAGCGCGTGCGCGTCGCGGTACGCCACCCGCCCCAGCCAGCGGATGTGGAGGGGACGGGCGCCAGATGCGTCGAGGGTCAGCTCAGAGCTCGGCAACCCAGTCACGGGTCTCGAGCAGCTCCTTGATCTTGTGGAGGAAGGCCGCCGCGTAGGCGCCGTCGAAGGCACGGTGGTCCCACGACAGGGCCAGGTTGCCCACGGAGTGGATGGCGATGCCCTCGCTGCCGTCGGGCAGGTCGACCACCACCGGACGGCGCTTCACGCCGTCGGTGGAGAGGATCGCCACCTGGGGCTGGTTGATGATCGGCATCGTCAGGAAGGTGCCGAACGGTCCCGGGTTGGTGATGGTGAAGGTGCCGTCGGAGATGTCGTCCGGGGTGAGCTTCTTCGAGCGGGCGCGGCTGGCGAGATCGCTGATCTCCCTGGCGATGGCGCGCATCCGTCGGCCGTCTGCATCTCGCACGACCGGCACCATCAACCCCTTGAAGTCGAGGTCGACGGCAATGCCGAGGTTCAGGTAGTTGTGCACGATCAGTGCGTCCTCGGTGAAGGTGGCGTTCACCTCGGGGAACTCATGGATGGCGTCGATGACGGCCCGGGAGATGAACGGCAGATAGGTGAGGCTGAAGCCCTCCTCCGCCTTCCAGGCCTCCTTGTTGGCCCGTCGAACGCGATCCACGCCCTCGTAGTCGACCTCGATCGACGCGTACACGTGGGCCGACGTGTCCAGCGAACGACGCAGGTGCTCGGCACTTCGCCGCCGGATGTTGCTGTGCGGGATCACCGTGTCTCGGTCGCCGGAGCGGATCAAGGGCTCGGGGGCGGGTCGGGCCGCAGGGGTCGCTGGGGCCGCAGCGGTCGCCTGCGCTGGTGGTGCGGGCGGCGCGGCTGGCGCGGCGAGCGCGGTGGACGCGTCGGCGGCCGCCAGGACGTCGTTGCGGGTGATCCGTCCACCCACGCCGGTGCCCGAGATGGTGGCCGGATCGAGGTCGTGCTCGGTGATCAGCCGCCGCACGACGGGCGACAGCAGCCGACCCGCTCGGCTTGCGGCCGTCGCGGTCGGTGCCGGGTCAGCCTCGGGTGGCGGTGCGGGTGCAGCAGGGGCAGGGGTCTCGGCAACAGAGGGCGCCGCGGGGGGCTCTGCCGCGGGCTCGGGCGCGGCCTCAGCTGCGGGGGCCTCGGCCGCGGGCTCGGACGCGGCCGCAGGCGCAGGCGCGGCATCACCGATCACCGCCAGCACGACGCCGACATCGACCGTCTCGCCTTCGGGCACCTTGATCTCGATGATCGTGCCGCTCATCGGAGACGGCACCTCTGAGTCGACCTTGTCGGTCGACACCTCGAACAGCGGCTCGTCCTCGGCGATGGTGTCGCCGACCTTCTTGAACCACTTCGTGATCGTGCCCTCGGTGACGGTCTCACCGAGCTGCGGCATCGTGATGTCGGCCATGTGGGGGGCGGGCTCCTCTTGGGTTCGGGGCTATCCGTGGAGGGGGCGCCCAGTGAGCGAGATCATCGCCTCACCGAGCACCTCGGACATCGTGGGGTGGGGCTGGATGAGCGACGCCATCTCCGTGACGCTGGCCTCCCAGTTCACCGCGAGGTACGCCTGGCCGAGCTGCTCGGTCACCCACGGACCAACCATGTGCACGCCGAGGATCCGGCCTGCGCTGCCATCGGCGGTCTTCTCGGCGATCACCTTCACCATGCCCTCGGCCTGGTTGACGATGAGGGCGCGACCGTTGTGGTTGTAGCGGCTCTTCTGAGTGACGACCTCGAGGCCGGCCTCCTTGGCCGCCTCCTCGGACATGCCGGTGAAGGCTGCCTCGGGCCGGGTGTAGACGCACCAGGGGACCTTCGCGTAGTCGATCGCGGCGGGGTCCTCGCCGAGGATGCCCTGGACGGCGATGATGCCCTCCATGAAGGCGATGTGCGCCAGCGCAGGAGTGGCGATGGCATCGCCGACCGCCCACACGCCCTGCTCCCCCGTGCGACACAGCTCGTCGACCTCGATGAAGCCCCGGTCGCTGACGACCACTGCGGTGCCATCGAGGCCGAGGTCGTCGGTGTTGGGCTTGCGGCCCACCGACATGACGACGACGTCGACGTCGAGGGCATCGCCGCTGACGCGCACCGTCGTGCCGGCACCGGTGGGCGCGTGGCCGTCCACGGCGATGCCGGTGCGGATCTCGACCCCGCGCTTCTTGAAGGAGCGCTCGATGACCTGGGTGAGGTCCTTGTCGAGGCCGGGGAGGATCTTGGGCAGGGCCTCGAGGATCGTCACCTGCGTGCCGAGATCGCTCAGCATCGAGGCGAACTCGCACCCGATCACGCCACCGCCGATGATCGCCGCCCGCTTGGGCACCTCGGGCATCGAGAGCACCTCGTCGGAGGTCATCACGATCTTGCCGTCCACCTCGAAGCCCGGCAGGGTGCGCGGGAGCGAACCGGGGGCCAGCACGACGGCGTCGGCGGTGAGCTCGACGTCGCCCGAGCTGCCGCCCGACACGGTGACCGTGCGACCAGCGTGGAGCCGACCATGCCCATCGAGGACAGTGACCTTGCGGCCCTTGAGCATGGTGGCCAGGCCGCCCACGAGGCCCGACACGATCGTGTCTTTTCGAGCGAGGGATACCGACCAGTCGAGCACGGGCTCGCCCGCGTTGATGCCGTAGTCCTTGGCTTCGGTCACGTGGAGGTAGGTGGCCGCCGTCTCGAGCAGCTCCTTGGCTGGGATGCACCCCACGTTGAGGCAGGTGCCGCCGAGCTTGTGACGCTCGATGATGGCGATGTTGAGCCCGGCTGAGGCGCCGTAGAGCGCCGTTGCATAGCCGCCGGGACCGCCGCCGATGACGACGACGTCGTAGTGCTCGGCCGTGGGGACCACCTCCGGGGAGTCGGGGCCGTACGAGGACCGTCTCGGACTCTACCGGTGTCTCAGGACGACCCGTGCGGGAGGGTCACCCGCGCGCGATGAGGACGAGCTGCAGCGCCGCCGCGCCGAGGATCACCATCCCGCACAGCAGCGCGGCCAGGATCAGCCGGCGAGTGCTCATCGGCTACCGCTCCGTGAGGATGGCCTGCACGTCGGCCTCGCTGTCGGGCGTGACGAGCACCAGCACCTCGTCGCCGGGCAGCAGGACCGTGTCGCCACGAGGGAAGATCACCCGCTCCTCGCGCAGCACCGCAACGATGGTGGAGTCGCGGGGGAAGTCGAGCGTGACGATCTCGGCGTTGGCGGCCTTCGCGTCAGCGGCGAGGGTGACCTCGATGAGGCTGGCCCGACCGCGCTCGAAGCTCAGCAGCCGCACCAGGGTGCCGACGGACACGGCCTCCTCGACGAGGGAGGTGAGGAGGTGCGGCGTGGACACCGCCACGTCGACGCCCCAGTTCTCGTTGAACATCCAGTGGTTCTTCGGGTTGTTCACGCGGGCGATCACGCGGGGGACGGCGAACTCCTGCTTGGCGAGGAGCGACACGACGAGGTTGTCCTCGTCGTCGCCCGTGACCGCGGCCAGCACGTCGACGTCGTCGAGCGGCACCTTGCGCAGGTTGTCGACCTCGCAGGCGTCGGCCAGCACCCAGCGAACCCCGGCGGGCTCGCCGGTGGACTTGGCCCGTGCCACACGCTCGGCCTCCATCTCGATGATGGTGACGTCGTGGCCGCCGCGGGTGAGCTCGGAGGAGATGAAGGTGCCGACGTTGCCGCCACCCACGATGACGACCTTCACGAGTGCGCTCCTGTTGTCTCGTCCGCCAGGTGGGCGTCGAGCTCCGCGATGCGGTCCACGTCGACGGTCATGTAGACGACGTCTCCCTCTTGGGTGACGAGATCAGCGGTGGGCACGCGGCCCACGCCCAGGCGACTCAGCGCGGCCACTCGGGCGAGCCCGGGGAGGTCGAGGTCGGCCAGGCGGCGTCCGGCCCAGCTCGGCGACACGGGCCGCTCGACGAGGACCACGCTGGCCGACGCATCGGTCCACTCGGTGGCGGGAGCATCGGGCAGGATGCGGCGCAGCACTCGATCGGTGGTCCACTGCACGGTGGCGATGGTGGGGATGCCGAGCTTCTCGTAGATCGCCGCTCGACGGGGGTCGTAGATCCGGGCCACCACCCGCTCGAGGCCGAAGACCTCGCGGGCGACACGGGCCACCATGATGTTGGAGTTGTCGCCGCTCGTTACCGCGGCCAGCGCGCCGGCATCCTCGATGCCAGCCTCCCGGAGGAGGTCGCGGTCGAAGCCCACGCCAAGCACCGTGCGGCCCGAGAAGCCCTCGGGCAGACGACGGAAGGCCTTCTGCGCCTTGTCCACCACAGCGACCGTATGGCCACCATCTTCCAGGATGCCGGCCAGGCCGGAACCGACCCGACCGCATCCGACCACGACAACGTGCAACAAACGCTCCTCAGTTGGTGACCGCAGGATCCTAGGACTGGCGCCGCTCCAGCCTGCAACCCGGGCGCGACCACGTCACCCCGGTGCCCACCGGCCGTGACGTGGCCCGATTCCTCGGAGCGAAGCCTCAGGAGACGCGCTGGGAGAGCAGGTCGCGGATCTCCGTGAGCAGCAGCGCCTCATCGGACGGAACCGGCTCAGCTTCGGCAGGCTCCTCGCCGGCCGCACGGCGGGCCATGAGGGCCTCCATCGGCTTGACGATGAGGAAGAACACCACCGCGGCGACCGACACGAAGTACAGGATCGCGTTGATCACGATGCCGTAGCTGAACGTGCTCCCGTTGACGTCGAAGGTCATCTTGGAGAAGTCCTTGGAGAAGATCATGCCGACCAGCGGCGTGATCAGGCCCTCGACGATGGCACTGACGATTGCCGTGAAGGCAGCACCGATGATCACGGCGACTGCCAGATCCATCACGTTGCCGCGAAAAAGGAACTTCTTGAAGTCATCCAGCACTGTTCCTCCATGCGGTGGTCGATCGATGAGAGCTGCGGGGTGCACCGCCGCCGATACGGTAACCCTCTCTCGACAGATGCGGAGGGGTTGTGCGCGTCGCGATCACTGGATCGAGTGGACTCATCGGGACAGCGCTACGCAGGGCGCTCGAAGCGGACGGCCATCAGGCCATCCGCGTCGTCCGCGGCGCCGCGGAGCAAGGATCGATCCACTGGGACATCGCTCGCGGGGAGATCGACGTGGCCGCGTTCGAGGGGCTCGACGCGGTGGTCCACCTCGCTGGTGAGGGGATCGGCGAGAGGCGATGGACGCCCGAGCAGAAGCACAAGATCCTCGACAGCCGCGTCCGGGGGACCGCGCTCCTCGCGGAGGCGTTGTCGAGCCTCACCGACAAGCCGCCAGTGCTCGTGTCGGGCTCGGCGATCGGGTACTACGGCGATCGGGGTGACGAGCAGCTCACCGAGACCAGCGGTCCTGGGTCGGGCTTCCTCACCGAGGTCGTCACCGCATGGGAGGGGGCCACCGCTCCAGCCGCCGCGGCCGGCATGCGCGTGGCCAAGATCCGCACGGGCATCGTGCTCGACCGCGACGGCGGCGCACTCGCTCGGATGGCGTCGATCGCCAAGGTCGGGCTGCTCGGCAGGCTGGGCTCAGGCCGCCAGTGGATGAGCTGGATCGCGCTCGCCGACGAGGTCCGCGTGATCCGGTTCCTCATCGACACGAACATCAGCGGTCCGGTGAACGCCACGGCTCCGAGCCCCGTCACCAACGCCGTGTTCACCAAGGCGCTGGGACGGGTTCTGCACCGGCCCACCGTGGTGCCGGTTCCAGGGTTCGGGCCGAAGCTCCTGCTGGGTGGCGAGCTCGCCACCGCCCTCTTGCTCGAGGGTCAGCGCGTGCTCCCCGAGGTGCTGCTCGAGGCCGGTTTCGAGTTCCGGTACGACGATCTCGAGACGGCGCTGCGCGCCCTCTTCGAGTCCCCGGGCTGACGGTCAGATCAGTGGGATCGTCCGGTCACTTGGGCTGCATGCGCACGCCACCGTCGACCCGGATGGTCTCGGCGTTCATGTAGCTGTTGGAGAGCAGCTCACAAGCCATCGACGCGAACTCGTCGGCGGTGCCGAGGCGCTTCGGGAAGAGGACGTCGCGCTTGAGCTTGTCCTTGAACTCCTGCGACGCATCGCCCTGGCCGTAGATCGGCGTGTCGATGAGCCCGGGAGCGATGCAGTTGACGCGGATGCCCGCGGCAGCGAGATCGCGAGCCACCGGGAGGGTCATGCCAACGACGCCACCCTTGGAGGCGGAGTACGACGCCTGACCGATCTGACCGTCGAAGGCTGCGACCGAGGCGACCGTGACGATGCTGCCCTTCTCGCCGTCGGCGAGCGCCTCGGTCTGGCTCATCGCCGTGGCGGCCAGCCGGATGCAGTTGAAGGTGCCGACGAGGTTGACCTCGATCACCTTCTTGAAGATGTCGAGGTCGTGAGCCGACTCGTACTGACCGTCGCGCCCGATGGTGCGGGTGGCCCAGCCGATGCCGGCGGCCGTGACCAGGGAGCGGAGCGGTCCGAGCTCCTTGGCTGCCTCGACGGCCGCGATCATCTGATCGACGTCGGCCACGTCGGCCTGCACGAAGACGCCACCGACGTCCTTGGCGACCGCCTCGCCCTTGTCCGGGTTCATGTCGACGACGACGACCTTGGCGCCGCGGTGGGCAAGCTGGCGAACGGTGGCCTCACCGAGGCCCGACGCGCCTCCGGTGACGATTGCTGAGATGCCGTTGAGATCCATGGCCGGGAACTCTATTGACCGATCGGTCAAGTGGTCGAACCCAGGGAGGTGTCGGGCCAGCGCGGGAACACGTGCGAGGATCGAGCCATGGCGCCGCGCCCCTCACGGCGGCGACGCAACGCCGACGAACCCCCCGCAGCGGACGACGCCGAGGATGCTGTCGACCTCGGCGCCGACGAGCACGCGTGGTGGGCGCAGCGGGACATCGAGGACGCATGGACGCCCCACCCCCATCGGGAGCCGATCGCCCAGGAAGAACCCGCGCGCGACGTGCTGGCCGAGCACTTCGGTGCCGACTGGCGCACGAGCTTCGGGTTCGACCCGATCCCCGACGGCCCACAGGCGGCCGACCGGCCAGTCCGCCCCGAGCCCGAGGCCGAACCCGAGCCCGACATCCCGATCGATACGTCGGATCCCTATGCCGTGCTCGGCGTAGACCCCAGGGCGTCGTGGGAGGAGATCGTCGACGCCCACCGCAGGCAAGCCCGCCGCCACCATCCCGACCGGCTCGTGGGCCATGCCGACACGGAGATCGCGCGCGCCGAGGAGCGCATCCGCGACATCAACGTCGCCTACCAGGAGCTCCGGGTCCGCCGAGGCAAGTAGCGCGGATCAGGGGTGGACGAGCAGGACCTGATCGGCGCCGAGGTGGTCCTCGAGGGAACGCACGAGCCGCCCGACGGCCTCGTCCTCGTGATCCCACACGACGACGGCCGCGTCGACCTGGCGCGCCAGCCACACGTCGCGGCGACCGAGCGCGGCGCCCGCGAGCTGCTTGCTGGCCGGTGATCGCTCGTCGAGGGTGATGACCACAGTTGCCTGTCGGATCAGATCGGCGAAGTGCTCCCGAGAGGCGCTGGGCCATGGCGAGTCGGGATCGGGATAGGGCAGCACGGCGACGAGGGGCAGGTCCGCGGCGATGGCTGCCTCCGCGCCGAGCAGCTCCGCACCGAGCCGTAGACCGCTGACCACGCTCAACGGGCCGTCGACCGCCACCATCCCCTGCAGCGTCTCGCTGATGCGGGTGCGGACGCCGTCGGCGGTGGGATTCGAGTCGTAGCCACCCAGCCCGCCGGGTCGGAGGCCGGCCACGACCACGAGCCGACCAGGAGGCAGGCGCCGATCGCGTCCGCGGGCCGACGCGACGCCGCGCGGGTCGTCAGGCGGGCCGAGGTCCTCTGGTTCCCCCACCCCCGTGCGGCCCGTCTGGGTGGCAGCCGCCTCGACGGCCAGCCGATCGACGAGGTCGTTCATCGGATCGCCGCCATGGCCCTTCACCCAGCTGAACGTGACGTCGCCCCGCGCCAGCACGAGCTCGATGAACGGCTCCCACAGGTCGCGGTTGGCGACGGGCTCGCGCTTGGAGTTCTTCCAGCCGCGCTTCCTCCAGCCCTCGTGCCAGCGATCACGGAAGCAGTGGACGACGTAGGTGGAGTCGCTCACGATCTCGAGTCGACCCGAGATGGCCTGCACCGCCTCGAACGCGGCCGCGATCTCCATCCGCTGGTTCGTGGTGTGGGCCTCCGCCCCCGACGCGTAGGCGCCACCCGGGATGGCCCAGGCCCACCCGCCGGGCCCCGGATTCCCGGAGCACGCGCCGTCGGTGTAGGCGCGGATGGGCTCGTCGGTCGGGGAGATCACCGGAGGATGGTGGCGCGAGTTCGGCCCGGAAGCGAGACAATGGACAAATGATCATCGACGGCTTCGTCCACCAGCTCCCCGACACGGACCCGGGTGAGACACAGGAGTGGCTCGATTCCCTCGACGGCGTGGTCGACGCGCAGGGCAAGCCTCGGGCCCGGTTCCTGATGTCGAAGCTCCTCGAACGAGCCCGAGAGCTCCAGGTGGGCGCGCCGGCCAGCGTGTCCACCCCCTACGTGAACTCGATCCCCACCGAGGAAGAGCCGTTCTTCCCCGGCGACGAGGACCTCGAGCGTCGCATCAGGGCCTTCATCCGATGGAACGCGGCCGTGATGGTGGTGAAGGCCAACAAGGCGGCTGACGGCATCGGCGGGCACCTGGCCACCTTCGCCAGCTCGGCGTCGCTCTACGAGGTCGGGTTCAACCACTTCTTCCGTGGCAAGGAGGCCGGGCTCGCCGGCGACCACGTGCACATTCAGGGTCATGCCGCCCCGGGCATCTACGCCCGCGCCTTCCTCGAGGGACGGCTCACCGAAGGCCAGCTCGACCGGTTCCGTCGGGAGGTCGGAGGCGGGGGCCTGTCGTCGTACCCCCACCCGCGCCTCATGCCTGACTTCTGGGAGTACCCCACCGTCTCGATGGGCCTCGCGCCCCTGAGCTCGATCTACCAGGCCCGGTTCAACAAGTACCTCCACAACCGCAAGATCGAGGACACGTCGGCCTCGCGGGTGTGGTGCTTCATCGGCGATGGCGAGTGCGACGAGCCCGAGACCCTCGGCTCGATCTCCCTCGCCGCGCGTGAAGGACTCGACAACCTCACCTGGGTGGTGAACTGCAACCTCCAGCGCCTCGACGGTCCGGTGCGCGGCAACGGCAAGATCATCCAGGAGCTGGAGGCCGTGTTCCGCGGTGCGGGATGGAACGTGATCAAGGTCGTATGGGGCGGCAAGTGGGACGACCTCCTCGCCCGCGATGTGGATGGCGTGCTGCTCAACAAGATGAACGAGACCGTCGACGGCCAGTTCCAGCGCTACGCCGTCGAGTCCGGTGCCTACGCCCGCGAGCACTTCTTCGGACCCGACCCGCGCCTCCGCAAGCTCGTCGACCACCTCACCGACGAGGACATACGCAACCTGCCCCGCGGCGGTCACGACTACCGGAAGCTCTACGCCGCCTACAAGGCCGCGACCGAGCAGGAAGGAGCGCCCACCGTCATCCTCGCCAAGACGATCAAGGGATGGACGCTCGGGCCCGACGTGGAGGGCCGCAACGCCACCCACCAGATCAAGAAGATGACCACCGATCAGCTGAAGCTGCTCCGTGAGCGCCTCCACCTCCAGGAGGAGGTGCCTGAAGGCTCGCTAGCCGACGACAAGGACCCGCCGTACATCACCCTGTCCGAAGACTCCGAGGCCCGTCGCTACATGCTCGAGCGCAGGCAGGCGCTCGACGGCGCGCTCCCGCGGCGGGTGGTGCGCACGAAGCGCCCGCTGGAGCTGCCCGCCGACACCGCGTTCGAGGAGCTCTACGCCGGATCGGGCACCCAGGCCGCGTCGACCACCACGTCCTTCACCCGCCTGCTCCGCAACCTGTGCCGCGACCCTCGCTTCGGGCCGCGCGTGGTGCCGATCATCCCCGATGAGGCCCGCACCTTCGGGATGGACTCGCTCTTCAAGGAGTTCGGCATCTACGCCTCCAAGGGCCAGCACTACGAGCCCGTCGACCACGCGCTCCTGCTCTCCTACAAGGAGTCGCAGTCCGGTCAGATCCTCGAGGAGGGCATCACCGAGGCGGGCTCGATGGCCAGCTTCATCGCGGCAGGCACGTCGTACGCCACCCAGGGCGTGCCGATGGTGCCGTTCCTCACCTTCTACTCGATGTTCGGCTTCCAGCGGGTGGGCGACCTCATCTGGCAGGCCACCGACGCCCGGGCCCGCGGGTTCCTGCTCGGCGCCACCGCGGGCCGCACCACCCTGCTCGGCGAAGGGCTCCAGCACCAGGACGGTCACAGCCTCCTGCTTGCCTCGGTGAACCCGGTGATCGAGGCCTATGACCCGGCCTTCGCCTACGAGGTGGCCACGATCGTGCACCACGGTCTGCAGCGCATGTACGGCGATGGCGAGGACGTCCTCTACTACCTCACCCTCTACAACGAGAATCAGGTGATGCCCGCCCGTCCCGAAGGCGCGGCCGACGGCGTGATCGAGGGCCTCTATCGCTGGGCCGCCGCGCCCGACGGTGCCACCACGCCCGCGTCGATCCTGTTCTCGGGTTCAGCGAACCTCGCGGCGCGGGCCGCGCAGGCCGAGCTGGCCGCGCACTACGACGTCGGCGCCGACCTGCACTCGGCAACGAGCTACAAGCGCCTGCGGGAGCAAGCCCTCTCCACGGAGCGCTGGAACCGGCTTCACGCCGACAAGCCCGCGCAGGTCGCACGCGTCACCGAGCTGCTCGACGGAGACGGGCCGGTCGTCGCGGTCACCGACTTCATCAAGGCGGTCCCCGACCAGATCGCCCGCTGGGTGCCTGAGGGCCGGAGCTTCACGTCGTTGGGCACCGACGGGTTCGGGCGCAGCGACACCCGCGAGGCGCTGCGTCGCCACTTCGAGATCGACGCCCCGCACATCGTCGTGGCCACCCTCGCCGCCCTCGCCGAGCGCGGCGACGTGAAGGCCGAGGCAGTTGCCGATGCGATCAGGCGCTACAACGTCGACCCTGAAGCAATCGACCCGAGGATCGCCTGATCTGGGGTCGATGTGGGACCCGACTGGGGGTCAGAGCGTCCAGCCCACCGGAGCTCGAGGGTCGGGCGCATAGGCACAGTACGTACCGGTTCGGATGGCGTGGTCGAGGTGCTCGCCGAGCGTGGGATGGTGCTCCGCGATCCGTTCCATCGCCTGCCGGACAGCGCGGGTCACGCTGACGCGAGCGCGCTCGGAGGCGGATGCCGCGCGTCGATCACGGCCACCCAAGCCAAACGCTCGGGCGAGCTCCCGAACCAGAAACTCACGTTCCGCATCGGCCTGTGCGGCCCGCTCGTCGTCTCCCAGAGCCGTGGCCTCGTCGATGTCCTCCTCGATCTCCTCGAGACGCCGGCGATAGGCCTCCTTGGCGCGTTGATCGAGGATCTCACCGGCGTCGCCAAGTGCCGATCGAGGTAGCCCCGCATCACCGCCGGACTCTGCCGCCACGAGATCCAGCACGTGCTGCTCTCGACCCGGCGAGCCGAGGAGCCTGGCCAGGTATCGCATGCCCTTGAGGTCGCGAGCGCGGACGGTCAGCCCGTCGAACACCACCAACCAGTAGTCGCCTTCCCGGCGGAAGACGTTGGGGCCCCCTGCGGGGTGATCGGCCGGCGCGGGTGGCGCTGATGGCGAAGGCGCCGGAGCGGCCTCGATCCGGTCGAGGATCGCGCGCGCCGCCTTGTGCTCCAGAGCGGCAGGCTGCTCCCTTCCGGCAGCGCCATGAACATCGCCGAGACCCATGCGAGCGAGGGCCACCTCGTAAGGCGCGCCCACCTCGTTCCAGAGCCTCACCGCGTCGGCGAAGGAGACCTCTGCCCCGGCGGTGTCGTCCTCCGCGAGCCGCACCCTCCCTCGAGCGAGGGCCGCGCTGGCCACAAGGGCCTTGCTCTCGAAGCGGGCGGCCACGAGGTCCAGCTCGTCGGCAGCCGATCGTGCGCGGCCGATGTCGCCGACCGCGACCTCGATCTCGACCTGCGCGGCCAGGAGGGGCGCTCGCTGCAGGTCGTTGTTCGGTGGTCGCTCCTTCGAGGGCACACGCGAGGGTCGATCGAGCGCCTCCCTGATGGACGCCGCCGCCGCGACCGCATCCCCCTGAGCCAGCTGCACGAGCGCCAGTCCAGGCTGCGGATCCCATCCGGCGCCATGGGCGGCGAGCAGCGCCTCCTCTGCGCCGACCAGGTCACCCCGGTGCAGTCGGATGCGACCGAGCTCAGTGAGCGGCCACCCGAGCTCGCGCCGGAGGTAGGGTCGCAGCTCGTCGCACGCAACCAGCGCCTGGTGCTCGGCCTCGTTGCACGACCCGCGCAGCCGGAGGATCTCGGCTCGGTGCACCCGGCACCGACCGTGCAGGCTCCCAATGGCGTTGGTCTCCGACCATCGCTCCATCGCCTCAGTCCACTCCTCGGCCACGTCGTAGAGGGCGAGACCCTGGAGCGCGCAGACGAGCTCGCAGAAGACAACGCCGGTCGAGAGCGGATCCAGGTCGCCAGAGGTCGTCGCCACGCCCGCCTCGTCGAGCAGCGCGAGACCTTGGCGGACGTCGCCGTCCAAGATGAGCAGCCGCGCCTCCGCCACCCGCCCGATGGCACACGCCGCCGGATCGCACGCCGAACCGATCTCCACGGCTCGCCGCGCCCACCCCCGTGCGCCCACAAGGTCCCCCGCCAGCATTCGCTCGTAGTTGCGGACCACCGCGAACCACGCGTGGGCCGACGTCTCACCCTGATCCTCGAGCAAGCGCTCCGCCCTCGCCAGCCAACCGCGCACTGGTGCCATGAGGGCGGTGTCGAAGAGCAGGTGCATCGCGACGCGCACCGCGGCGCCTCCCGCCGCGACACGATCACCGGCGAGCACGCAGGCGGCATGGGCGCGCTCCCACGCATCGATCGTCACATCGAGGTGGCCGGCGGCGTAGGCCACCTCACCGAGCATCGGCAGGTCGGCGGCCCCGAGCAGACCGTCGCCGTCCGCCTGCGAGAGGGCGGCATAGGCCTCCTGCCAGGCGCCGCGGCCTGCCGCGTCTCGTGCGCGCTCGACGAGGACCATTCCAGCGCCATCGCTCATCGCACGCCCCCGATCCGTAGCTGAGCAGCGACCGCGTTCAACAGGCACCAGCCGTAACCAGAGGAGTCACGGCCGTAACAGTCTTGCTCACGCACCTCAGGCGCGGAGCCACGAGGCATTCGCATCGCGAATGAGCCTGAGGAGGACCCATGGAGATCGCAACGGTCAACGGTGTCGAGCTGGAGTACGAGGTGGTGGGGTCGGGCGAGCCTGTGCTCCTCATCAGCCCGGTCCTCGCAGACGGGTTCCTGCCCCTGCTCGGCGAACCGACGCTCGCGGATCGCTACCAGCTGATCCGCTACCACAAGCGTGGTTGGGTCGGCAGCACGCACTCCGTGGGGCCGGTGAGCGTGTCCGACCACGCCGCTGACGCCGCCGCCCTCCTCGCCTACCTCGGCGTGCCGACCGCCCACGTCGCCGGCCACTCCAGCGGCGCCGCCGTCGGCGCGCAGCTCGCCCTCGATCACCCTGAGACCGTACGGACGCTGCTCCTGCTGGAGCTGTCGCTGCTGTCCGTCCCTGCCGGCGCCGCGTTCTTCGCGGCGGCGGGACCGGCGTTCGAGGCCTATGGCAACGGCGATCACGAGGGCGCGCTCGCCATGTTCATGAGCGTCGTGAGCGGCCTCGATTGGGCCGTCTGTCGGTCCCTGCTCGAGGACCAGGCGCCCGGCTCGGTCGCCCAGGCCGTGAAGGACGCCGACACCTTCTTCGGAGTCGAGCTCCCCGCGCTCGGGGAGTGGTCGTTCGGGGCCGAGCAGGCCGCTTCCATCGACTGTCCGGTGCTGTCCGTGCTCGGGAGCGAGACGCAGCCGCTGTGGGTGGAGGTCGCGGCCTTCCTCCGCTCGTCCGTGCCACGCGTCGAGGAGTGCACGATCGATGGTGCGGGTCACCTCCTGCAGGTCCAGCAGGCCGCGCTCGTCGCACAGGCGATGGCGGAATTCCTCGGACGCCACCCGATCACGGTCCGCTGATCCAAGAGTCGAACAACCAACCAACCAGGAGAGAACCATGCCCCTCATCCAAGTGAAGCTCATCGAAGGCGTCTTCAACGCCGACGAGAAGGAATCGATCATCGAGAAGCTGACCGACGCGATGGTGAGCGTCGAAGGCGAAGCCATGCGGCCCGTGACGTGGGTGACCATCGAGGAGGTGGCCAGCGGCGAGTGGGGCATCGGCGGCAAGCCCTTGCACACCGGCGACATCGTCGGCATGCGCGCCGCCGTGCAGTAGCGGAGATCGAGCAACCGAAGGGTGGCCCAGGGCGACCTGGGCCACCCTTCGGTGGCCACGACGGGCATGGCCCACCTCATCACCCACGGATCGATCGCTCCCTAGTCGGTGACCTCGTAGAGGTCCCATTCGCCAGGGATGCCTCGCAGCACCTGCATGCCCCGTTCCGTGAAACCGATCCCGGATCCCGCCGCGAGATCCCGCACGGTTCGACTGGCGAGCACCTCGTCAGGCCCGGCGAGCGCCATCACCCGCGCCGCGATGTGAACACCGATCCCAGCAACATCGCCCTTGGCTCGCTCCACCTCGCCCGTGTGGATCCCGGCCCGGAGCTGCAGATCGAGCGCGCCGAGGTCCCTCCGCAGGGCGCGGACGGCCTGGATCGCACGGGAGGGCCCGTCGAACAGCGCCAGCATCCCATCGCCGGTGGTCTTGACCACCGTGCCTCCGGCGAGCCGGGTCGCCTCCGCGGCCGCCGAGTGGTGTTGCTCCAACAGCCTCCCCCACCGTTCGTCGCCCATCGACGCCGCCCGGTCCGTGGACCCGACGAGGTCGGTGAACAGGATCGTCGCCACCGACCGCGCCGACACCACAGTCGGCTCCTGCCGAGGGGTGATCGCCTCGTCGCGGAGGAAGCCCAGCGCCCGATCCATCAGCGGTTCGAACTCCTTGACCACCCAGGTGCAGTGGTAGTCGTCGTCCGTCTCCTCGTACTCAGCGCCCGGGATGTTGTCGGCGAGCACGCGCCCAACCCCGACTGGGATCACCGGGTCGCCGGTGTTGTGCATCACCAGCGTGGGGACCGAGACGGCCGGGAGCAGGGCGCGCACGTCGATCTCGAGGTTCCGGCGCAGGATCTCGACCGCCATCTGGGGCGTGGACGCGTTGCGCTCGAACTTGGCCATCGACCGCACCGCGGCGGCCACGTCCGGAGCGTGGTTGACGAAGAAGGTGCCGAGCGGCTTACCAGTGCCCCACGCCCCCTCGACCCAGGCAAGGAACGGATCGGCGAGCTCGGTCCCGAGACCGGCCGGGTAGTCCGGTGCCCACATCATGCGGGCGAAGGTGCCGTAGAGGACGAGCTTGTCCACTCGCTCCGGGTAGGTGCCCGCGAACGTGAGCGCGATCGGGCCGCCCTCGGAGATCCCGATGATGGACGCCCGAGAGGAGCCGGCTGCGTCCATCACGGCGAGCACGTCGCGCGTCCGGTCCTCGACGCTGCCGTGGCCGAGCGTGCGGTCGGACAGGCCCGTGCCACGCTTGTCGAGCTGGATCACGCGGAAGTGCTCACCGAGGCGCCGGAGCCAGTACGCGTGCCAGGCGGAGTCACCGATGAAGTCGAGGTGGGTGACAAACCCATGGATGAGGACCACATCGCGCGGGCCCTCCCCGAACGTCGCGTACGCGATGTCGATGCCGTCCGACGTCCTCGCGTACTCGATGTCCCAGTTGGCGCTCATTGCGCACCCTACCGACGGCCTGTGTTTTGAGGGCTGGATTCTCGTTGGGGATCGAGGGGCGGCTTCGGGTTCTATCGCGACGGCCCGGCTGCGTCGCGGCGGCGACGCGGTGCGCCAATTCACATGTGGTAGCGCCAGATTGGCGCTACCGTGCGTCCATGACGAGCATCCAAGTGAAGGACGTTCCCGAACACGTGCACGCCACGTTGAAACGACGGGCTGCTGCCGCCGGGATGTCGTTGCAGGAGTACCTGCTCGCCCGGCTCGAGCAGGACGCGAGCGCCCCGACACTGGACGAGGTGCTGGATCGCGCCGGTGGACGGGCCGGAGGGAAGGTCCCTCTCACGCGCGCCGTCGCCGACATCCGCGCCGATCGCGACGCAGGGTGATCGTCGTCGACGCCAGCATCGTGGTGACCGGACTCGCGGACGACGGCACGGACGGCGACCGGATTCGGGCGAGGCTCAGGGGCGAGCGCCTCGCCGCTCCACATCTGATCGACCTCGAGGTGACCTCAGCGTGGCGCCGGCTCGTCTCCACTGGGAACCTCGACGAGCGGCGGGCCACGCTCGCACTCGCGGACCTCGACGCGATGCGAATCGAGCGCGCTGCGCATGGACCGCTGCTGGACCGCTGCTGGGAGCTACGGCACAACCTCACGATCTACGACGCCGCCTATGTCGCGCTGGCTGAGCTCATGGCGACGGTGTTGGTGACCGGAGACGAGCGACTCGCGAACGCCCCTGGCGTCAGCTGTGACGTCGACCTCATCCGACCGGGCTCGTGACGCGTCTCCGACCCGCGGCGCGGTTCCGTCTCGACAGCGGTCTCATTGCGGCTGCCGCTCTACGCTCGACGTCCATGGCCTCCAAGAAGAAGCCGACGCTGCCGGTGACCGGGAACCCCGAGGCCGATCAGCTCCTGGTCGATGACCCGCTCGCGCTCCTGACGGGGATGCTGCTCGACCAGCACAGTTCTTACCCACGCGAAGGGTGGCGTTGACCCCATGGGCCTCCACATGGCCAACGATTCTGCCGCTGATGCCGTGCTGGACGAGCACCCGTTCGCGGTCTTGCTCGGCATGATGCTTGACCAGCAGTACGGAATGGAGCACGCCTTCCATGGCGGGTGGAAGGTGCTGAGCCGGTTCGGGACGCTCGACCCCGCCGCCATCGCGGACGCCGACCCAGAGGAGTTCCGGGCGCTGTGCA
>JBKJIE010000071.1:0-18762 GCA_046598715.1 Acidimicrobiales bacterium
GCGGTCGATGGTCGCACCGTCGGGATCGAGCACCTCGGCTCGTTCCAAGAGCCACTCGAGCGCCTTGCGCTTCTTGATGTCGGAGCGTACCGCCGACAGCTGACCGACGCGCTCGAACCGCTCCCGAACCTCCTCGGGGCTCTGACCCACGCGAGCGGCCACGCCGTCGATCTCGTCGGTGAGGTCGTCCTCGGTGCACTCGATGCTCTCGGCCTCGGCGACGGCCCGCAGCGCGAGGTCGACCTTGACGCCGGCGGTGGCCGTCTCGCGGAGCTCCTGGCTGAAGGTCTCGGGGTCGGCGCCGGTCATGGCCAGGTACTGCTCGAGCTGCATCCCCTGGGCCTGGAGCCGCATCGCGAGGTCTTGCAGGCGGTCTTGCATCTCGTGGCTGATGAGCGCCTCAGGGAGCTCGTCGGTGACGAGCGCGGCGAGCGCCTCGCCCACCTTCTCGCGAAGGGCCATCTGAGCTTGGGCCTTGCGGACGCGTGTCATGCGGTCGGCGAGGCTGGCACGCAGCTCGGCGAGGGTCTCGAACTCCGAGGCCTCCGCGGCCCACTCGTCGGTGGCCTCGGGGAGGACCTTCTCCTTGACGTCCTTGACCACCACCTCGAAGTGGAGCTGGCCGGTCTCGTCGGGATCGGGGTGGGTGGCGTCGAAGCTGAGCGTGGCGCCTGCCGTGGCGCCGATCAGCTGCTCATCGACCTCGGGGGTGATGACGCCGGAGCCGACGGTGTAGCTGTAGTCGTCGGCGGTGAGACCGGGCTGCGGCTCGCCGTCGAGCGTGCCCGCCACGTCGATGGTGACGGTGTCGCCGTCCTGCACTGGGCGGTCGACCTCGACCAGCGTGCTGTCGAGGCCGCGCATCCGGTCGATCTGGGCGTCGAGCGCCTCTTCGTCGACTCCGGGGCGCTCGAGCGTGACGGAGAGCCCGCCGTAGCCGGGCACCTCGACCGAGGGCCGCACCTCCACCACGGCATCGAAGACGACGTCGCCGGACTCCTGCCCGCCGGTGATGTCGATCTCCGGCGGTGCGATCACGTCGACGTCGTGCTCGATGACGGCCGCCGAGTAGTACTCGGGCAGCGAGTCCTGCAAGGCCTGCTCGCGCCCCACGAGCGGGCCGAGGCGCGTCTCGAGGATCTTGCGGGGTGCCTTGCCGGGTCGGAAGCCCGGGATGCGGACCTCCTTGGCGATCTTCTTGAAGGCTGCGTTGACGGCCTCTTCGAACTCACCTGCCTCGACCTCGACGGACACCTTGACCTTGTTCCCCTCGAGGGGTTCGACGGTGGATCTCATGCGAGGGGCGAGTGTATCGGCGGGGGTACGCAGTCCTGACACCCCGTTTCGGACGTCCGGAGGGCCACCGCTACGCTCAGCGCCGAAACCGGGGAGTAGCGCAGCGGTAGCGCACCTGCTTTGGGAGCAGGAGGTCGGGGGTTCAAATCCCCCCTCCCCGACCAGTCAGCGCAGCCAGGTCATCTAGCAGTCGACCGCTGTGGACCGGCGGGTCGAGCTGCTTGGGCGACCGGCCGTTGTGTGAGCGGCTCGGTGTGCATATCCCTCTTTTCGCGCAGCAGGGCGGCGAAGATGGGGTCCGTGGTCGTCCAGCGTTGGAGCGTCGCGACTCCGGACGGCTACCGTCGCTCCCATCTGGCGGGCGTAGCTCAACGGCTAGAGCCCCAGCCTTCCAAGCTGGTGGTGCGGGTTCGATTCCCGTCGCCCGCTCCAGTCCCCAGACGAGGTGTCCTGCCCTGAGAACCCCCGAGAAGCTCCTCCTTGGCGCCGCCGCGGCGCTGTTCGCCATCGGCGGCGTGCTCGCCGTCGCTCAGCCCGGCGACATCGGCGGCGAGGACACCGCCGCGCCCGCCGAGACGACCTCCACCACCGCCGGGTCGGATCTCACCACGTCGACCACCGCTCTGGTGACGACGACCGTCGCGCCCACCACGACGCTCCCGGGCAGCGAGACCACCACGACCGTCGCGGGCAGCGGACTCAACGTGTCGGGCCCCGCCTCGGGCGGCTCGGATGGCACGGCCAAGACGGGCGGCGAGTCGATGCTCGGCGCCGGCTTGGGACTGCTCGGTCTCGGCCTGGCACTGCGCCGGGCCACCCGCCTCAGCGCGGTCTGAGCCCTCTGCTCCCGGAGTCTCGGCGGCGCCTCCGGCACGACTCGAACGTGCGACCGTCGGATTAGAAGTCCGCTGCTCTGTCCAGCTGAGCTACGGAGGCCCTCGAGCCAGAGCGTAGGCGTCGCCCAACGTTGCGCCGCTCACGCTTGATCCGGGGAAGTGGCGCTGGCCTATGCTGACCGCTCCCATGGTGGCCGTAGCTCAGTTGGTTAGAGCGCCAGGTTGTGATCCTGGAAGTCGGGGGTTCGAATCCCCTCGGTCACCCCATCGATCTGCGGTCGCCCACACGGCCAGCAGGCCTTCGTAGCCAAGCGCGCGAGCGCCTAGGCTGCGAAGCCCACGCCCCTCTAGCTCAATTGGTCAGAGCGTCGGACTCTTAATCCGCAGGTTCTGGGTTCGAGTCCCAGGGGGGGTACCGCGAAGGAGCCGCAGGTCCTCGGACCCGCGGCTCCTTGCGTTCACGACGTCAGCGACGAACCGTCAGCTGATCTTTGTCCAGGTGCCGCAGCCTTCCGACTCGAAGCCGACGTCGCCTGCCTGGACGACCACGCCGACGGGGTCGGGGGCCTCGCCCCACTCGATCCAGTCGGGCAGCTCGCCAGAGAAGCCCGCCAGGCGAGCCCAGTAGCAGTCAGGGCCACCCACTGCCATCCAGGTGCCGGGGGCCATGTCGCCCGACGTGCCCACGGTGTACATGCCGGGGCCGATTGGCTCGGTGGCCGAGCCGTCGAGCGGCGACAGGTCAGATGTCCAGGTGGGGCAGGCCTGCGAAGAGAAGAACCCGTCGGTGGGTGCGATCTCCACGATCTGGGGGTAGGCCGTCGTCCGGCCCACGATCAGGTCACCGGCCACGTCATCGCGCTCCCAGTCGCACGCTGTTGCACCCTGACGGGTGCGGTAGACGCCAGCGGGGAGGTCTTCGCCCACGGCGTAGTAGCCGTCGCCGAAGCAGGTGGTCATGGTCTGCACCGCGTTGCTCACGGCCGTGGTGCCGCCGAGGATGATGACGTCGGCGGGGTCGAGTCGGTCGATCTCGGCCTTCACCTCGGCCGGCAGGCAGTCCGCGGGTGTGAGGAGCAGCGGACCGGGCGCCATGCCAGCCGGCGGGCCGCCAGCGAGGGCATCGGCGAATGCGGTGCCGGTGGCCAGGTACACGCTGGGTACGCCGGGATCGAAGGTGCCGCGGGACACGGCGATGGCCGTGAGGTAGCGGTTGAGGCCGGAGTAGCGGGTCACCGTGGCGTAGCGCCGATCAAGGAAGGTCTGCACCTCGGTCGACACCGCGTTGGTGCCGCCGAGGATGACGATCTTGTCTGGTCGGAGCCGATCGAGCTCCGCGAGGGTATCGGCGGGCACCTCGGCTTGGGCGACCAGGAGGATCGGGCCGCCAAGGGCGCCGGCGGCCGGACCACCGGCGAGCGCGTCGGCGAAGCCGGCACCGGTGGCGATGTGTACCACCGACGCGCCAGCCGCGAACACCGTCGCCGACACCCGGGCCGCCGTCTCGTAGCGGTCGTGGCCACCGATGCGGACTACCTCGCCATCGGTGTAGGCGGCCAGCGCGGCTTCGACGGTGCGGGACACGACAGCAGGTCCGCCGAGGATGACGATGGAGCCGGGGTTGAGGCGCTGGAGCTCATCGGTGGTGGTCTGCGGCAGGGACATCGCGCGCGTGAGCAGCACCGGGCCACCGGTGGCGGCGCCAGCGGGGCCACCGGTGAGGGCGTCGGGGAAGTTGTCCCCCACGGCCACGTAGGCCACGGGCACACCCGGCGCGAACGAGGCCCCGGACACCGCCGCGGCGGTGGCGAAGCGGTCGTCTCCCGAGATGCGGGTCGCGGTGGGAGCAGCATCGGCCGGTGTCGACACGAGGACGAGGTTCGTCAGCGCTAGGGCAAGCACTGCGGTCAGTAGGCGCGCGCGCCTCCGGAAGGGGTTCTTGTGCATCTCTCTCTTTCAGTTCGTCGCAGCGGGTGCGGCCGCAATCAGCCCGTCCCAGGATGGGAGTACTCCAGCGGTCCGCCGCAGGGAGCTTCGGGGGTTCCACGGTAGGCAGCGCAGAACGCTCACAGACGGCGAGACCACCCAAACGAGCCGCACGACCTATGTCGGACCCGCAGGTCCTCGGACCTGCGGCTCTTCGTGTCAGACCTGGGCGAGGTTGGCGGAGGCCGCCTGGAAGCGCAAGCACATGCGCACGCCACCGGCGGGCTCGGGCTCGGCCCAGGCCTCGCCTCCCATGCGCTGCATCAGCGTGCGGACCGTTGCCAAGCCGGTGCCGGTCCCCTGCACGCCGTCGGCGGAACGGCCGCGCTTGCCGGGCTCGAACACGGCCTCGAGCTCGTCGGTGCTGATGCCCTTGCCCGAATCGGCGACGACGAGCACCCAGGAGGACAGGCCGTCGGGACGAGCCTGGAGGTCGACCACCAGCGGTCGCTCCTCGTGGCGGTAGCGCCCTGCGTTCTGCACGAGGTTGGCCAGCACCTGGGTGACGAGGCCGCGATCCGCGGCCACGACAGGCAGGTCGCCGACGATCACCTGCGCGTCACCGAGCTCGCCGACCAGTCCTGGGACCAGCTCGGACACCACCCTGCCCAGGTCGACGGCCACGAGTGGCAGGTCATCGTCGACAGCGTTGCGGTACAGCGCGTCGATGGCTTCGGACACTCGCTCCTTGCCCCGGATGGCGCCGAGCAGCCAGCTGCGATGCTCGTCGTCAAGCTCTGGAGCGTCTCGTTCGAGCAGCGAGAGGAAGCCGTCCAACGCCACCACGGGCTGGAGGAGATCGTGCGTCAGGGTGCCGGCGAAGGTGGCCAGTCGGACGTTGGCGGCAGCCAGCTCGGCCGCATGGAGGCCCAGGGCCTCGTGCGCTTCCGTGACGGCGATGGCGGCGGCCCGCTGCTCGGTGACATCGCGGGCAAGGGTCACCAGGCCGATCCGCGCTCCGCTGGCATCGATGATCGGGCCGACGGTGACGTCGACCGCACACCGCTCGCCTGTGGAGCTGAGCCAGGTGGCGTCGGGCCAACGGACAGCGAGCCCTGCGGTGGCGTCGCCGAGGGCTCGCGCCAACAGCAGCTGCGAGTCGGCCGCGACCAACCGCGTCAGCGACGAGCCGAGCATCTCCTTCTCGGTCCAGCCGAAGAGATGCTCGGCGGCCGGGTTCCAGAGGGTGCAGCGTCCGAGCTCATCGGTGATGATGAGCGCGTCGGGCGACGCGGCGACGACGCTGCGGAGCACGGCAGCGTCCTCGGCGGCCCGGCGGCTGTCCTCGATGCTGCGGATCTGACGCAAGAGCCGGGCGGGGGTGCCGTTGGCCTGATGGTCTCCCGGCACACCGCTGACAGTGACCTCGACCCATCGGGGACGCCCGTCGGTGCCGACGACGCGCTCCTCGACGACGTAGGTGGGGCACTCGCCGCGCAGGAGCTGGTCGGTGCCAGCCAGATCAGCGAGCAGGTCCTCCGGATGCACGGCTTCCCAGCAGGTCATGCCGAGCAGCTCGTCGACCTCCCGGCCGAGCAGCCGCGCGACCGCGGGGTTGGCGGCAAGGTGGCGACCGGTGTCGTCGACCAGCACCATGCCGATCGGGGCCGACTCGAACACGGCCTCGACGAAGCGGGTCGCGCTCAGGGCGGTGGGTGTGCCCTCCCACAGCTCGCTGTGCTCCGCGGGGCGGCGTTCCAGCGAGCCGCGTGCGGACTCCTCGGCCAGCGCCACCGTGACAGCAAGGTCTTCGGCCGGCTTGGCGTACAGCCAACCCTGCGCGACGTCACACCCGAGGGCGCGCAGCATCTGCTCCTGCACCGGTCGCTCCACGCCTTCGGCGACGGTATCGAGGCCGAGCGACTGCGCCAGGCGGACGACGCCGCGGACGATGGTGGCGGCGTCGCCGTCCACGTCCATCTGGGCAACGAAGGACCGGTCGATCTTGAGCTCGTCGAGGTGGTAGCGCTGCAGTGCCACGAGCGACGAGGCACCCGTGCCGAAGTCGTCGACCGACAACCGGATCCCGAGCTGCTTCAGCGCGAGCAGCGTGGGGCCCACGGCGTGACCGAGCTCGTGCAGCGAGTCCTCGCTCACCTCCAGCGACAGGTGGCCAGGATCGAAGCCCGTGACCTCGAGGAGTCGCTCGAGCTGCTCGACGGCATCGGGTTCCGTGAGCTGGTGCAAGGACAGGTTGACCGCGAGCCGCAGCGGCGCACGATCGGGGTGCGTCGCGTTCCAGCGCGTCACGTCCTCGCAGGCCCGCTCCATGACTCGGCGCCCGATCTGCACGATGGCGCCCGTCTTCTCGGCCAGCGCCAGGAAGAGCTGGGTGTCGAGCACGCGGTCGGCCCGGTGCCACCGGGCGAGCGCCTCGACACCGATCACCAAGCCATCGGTCAGACTGACGATGGGCAGGTAGTGGACGCGGAGCTCGTCACGCTCGACCGCGAGCTGCAGGTCGGCGGAGAGGTCGGCCGCGGCATCCACCGCAGTCACCAGCAGGCCGCTTGCTGCGCACCGCTCGTGCCCGAACCGGGCAAGCGGGGTGCCACCAACCCGAGTCGCATCGCTTCGGCCACCGCGGACAGACGATCGTGCACGCCGAGCTTGAGCATCGCTCGGGCGAGGTGGTTCCGCACCGTGTTGTTGCTGATGCAGAGCCGGCGGGCGGCCTCCAGCGTGGACTCACCGCAGGCCAGTGCCTCGAGCACGTCGAGCTCACGCCGGGAGAGGTCGTTGGGGCGGGCGACGTCGGAGTGTCCCGTGCGGGCCAGGAGGACCATGGTGAGGCTGGCCGGCACGACGAGGTCGCCGGCTACCACCCGAGCCACGGTGTCGAGGATCTGCGCAACGGGCTGCGCCTTGGAGATGATCCCCTGCACCCCGTTGTCGAGGGCGGCCAGGCACGAGCGCTGCGTCGGCCAGCCCGTCATCAGCACGATGCGCGACGACGGACTGACCGCCCGCAGCTCTCCCACCCGCTCGTCCATGTCACCGTCGGGCAGACGTCGATCGGTGAGGATCACATCGGGCTGCAGAACCGCCGCGGCGGCGATGCCGTCAGCGATCGTGGCCGCGGTGCCGACGACGTCGGTGCGGCCATCCTGCGAGAAGGCGGCGGCGAGCGCTGAGCTCAGGAGCTCATGGTCATCGATGACCAAGACGCTGGTCGTCTTCGTGGCTGCAGATGGTCCCATCGAGCTGTTCCTCTCGGGCGCTCCCTCAAGCGCCTCCCCAGTGCTTTCGGCCTGATCAACATGCACCTTTAGGACCGGTTCAGCAATGGCGTACCAGTTGGGTCATTCGGCTCAGTCCGCTGAGATCAGTCATCAGGCGAGATCGCGTCACCGGCGGGGTCCGCTGCAGTCTGCGGCCGGTGCCAGCCATCGGTCGACGTCTTGTGCATGGCCCGACCGAACCGAATCACCCGCCCCATCCGAGTGCTCTGCCTTGCCATCCTGGGGCTCCAGCTCGGCGCGGCGGCCGCGATCGCCGAGACGGCGCACCATTCGGCGGCGCCTGCCAACGCGACCGATCGGGTCACCGCTCAGGCCATCGAAGCTGCTCCCGGCGAGGTCGCCCTGCCGGTCGTGGCTCCCGAGATCACCGCTCCCCCCACCACCGCCCCGGCCCCGCCGACCACGGCCGCACCCGCCCCGGCGCCGCGAGTCGCTGCGACCCCGGCGCCGCGCCGCCCGGCCCCGGCGCCTGCTCCTGCCCCCGCACCGGCCCCGACCCCGCCGCCTCCCCCCGCGCCGCCCGCTGATCCCGCCGCCCGGGTGCAGGCTGCCTTCGAGGCATCGGTGCCCGCTGCTTGGCGCAACGCCATCGCCGTGCACTTCCAGCTGATCGACGGCAACACGTCCTGGGCCGCCCACGACGGCACGATCCAGATCGGCTCGGCGCACTACAACGGGAGCGAGTCGCTCCTGCGGGCCACCGTCGCCCACGAGTTCGGGCACCTGATCGCCTTCCAGTTCGGATCGCAGGCCTTCAACGGTGCTGCGCCCGAGGGATGGCCCGCCTACAGCAGCCGCCCCGAAGAGGCCTGGGCCGACTGCGTCTCACGGGCCTTCTCCGGCGTGAACGATCCGTCCCACGGCCTCCCGGCCTGCGCCGGCAGCTCGCTGTCGTGGACCGCTGACTGGGTGGCCGGCGGACCCGACACCCACGCCCGCACCGGCGCATGACGCTCCGATCGTCCGAACCGGGACGACTGCTCGCTCAGGCGAAGCGGCCGATCAGGGCAGGCGGGTTCTTCGACTGCACCACTCCCCCGGCCACCTCTTCGGTGATGGCGAGCGCCGCCACCCCGGCTTCGACGTGGAAGGGCACAACCGCACCCGGATCGGCGCCGAGCAGACCGAGTGAGATCAGGCCCCCGGACGTCTGGCCCCACAGCTGGTAGGTGCGGGAGGAGTCGAGCGTCGGCAGATCGTGGACCATCACGTAGCCGACGCCGCTGGGCAGCACCACCGCTGAGGCACTGAAGCCACCGTCGGCCGAGGTGAGCTTGACCGTGGAGGCCGCGGGGTCGACCAGCGCCATGTTGGCGGCTGTCAGCATCGAATCGCTTTGGATGGCGGCGTTGATGCGATCGAGCTGGTCGCCCTGCTGCACCACCTTCACGCCGAGCGCACCGATGACAACGGCCGCGGCAGCACTCATCGCCGCCACGACGACCCGGTTGCCACCCGATCGACGACGTGGTGCGAGCGGGATCACCGCTGCCTGCTGTTCCGGGAGCGACAAGCGCAACGGCGGTGGCGCCTCCTCGAGCGTGCTGGCGATTCGGTCCCACAGGCCGTCGGGGGCATTGCCACCGCTGTTGCCGAGCAACGCCGCGACCTCGACGTGGGCTCGCACCTCATCGCGGCAGCGGGGGCACTCCTCGAGGTGCCGTTCGACGAGCTCGCGCTCGTCGAGGTCGACAGCGTGAAGCGCGTAGGCGCCCAGGAGCTCGGCGATGTCGGCATGGCTCGACGTGCTCACAGGAGCTCACCTCCGAGACCGGCGCCGACGAGATCGCTGCGCATGCGCTTCAGTCCAGATCGGATCCGGCTCTTCACAGTCCCCTCGGGTTCCTCCAGCATTGCCGCCACCTCACGGTAGGTGTGCCCCGCGAAGTAGGCCAAGGCGATCGCTTGCCGCTCCCCATCGGGTAGGGCGTTCAGCGCCTCCTGGACGCGCTCGGCCACCGACAGGTCGACGACCTCGTGCTCGAGGTCGTATCCGGCCTCGGCCGTACGACGCACGTCGCGCTCCTCGCGCAGGCGGCGTGACGACTCGGAGCGGAGGAGGTCGATCGATCGGCCATGGCACTGGGCCAGCAGGTACGAGCGCAGGGCGCCCCGCTCCGGGTCGAACTTCTCCGGGTTGTTCCAGAGTCGCAGGAACACCTCCTGCACGATCTCCTCGGCCAACGTGGTGTCGATGAGCAGGCGCCGCGAGAGGGCGAAGACCGCCCCGGCGTGGCGACGGTAGGCCTCGGCTAGCGCCTCCTGGCGATACCGGCTGATGGCCACCACCAGCACTGCGTCGCTGGCGGTGGCGAGATCGATGTCGTCGTTGTAGGCCATGGCTGCAGGGTGTTCGGCGCCGGCCGCGGTGCCGGATGACGCCGGAGGCTCCGAGGTCATGGCCGGTCGAACCGAGAGACGACCTCGACGTGCGAGGTGTGCGGGAACAGATCGACCAGGGTGGACGACCGCAGCACGTACCCGGCGGCGACGAGGAGCTTGGCGTCACGGCCCATGGCCGCCGGATCGCAGCTCACCAGCGCCAGGCGCGGCGCGTGCGTCGCGGCGACCGCCGCCACCCCGGTCGCACCCAGACCGATTCGTGGCGGATCGGCCACGACGACGTCGGCCCGGGCCGGGCGCCAGCGAGCAACGTCGGACTTGAGCAGCCGCACCTCCCGGTCGGCGAGGTTGACCCGCGCATCGGCCACGGACGATGCACCCGACTCGACCAGGGTGACGTGGTGCACGGGCCCGAGCGCGCCCGCGAACAGCCCCACACCGCCGTACAGGTCGACCAGGTGGGCCTCCGGCGTGAGCGCACCCTCGAGGGCCACCGCCACCGCCTCGACGAGGGCCTCGGCACCATCAGGCCGGGCCTGGAAGAACGAGCGAGCCGAGATGCGCCAGCAGCGACCGGCCAGCTCCTCGTGGTACCAGGCACGGGTGCCCGAACGCAGCTTGGCCTTGGTGACCACGCGGACGGCCTCGGGTACGACGACCCCGTCGTCGCTGTCGACGATGACCAACCGCTCGCCGGTGCGCGCCCCGACACGAAGGATGACCTCGCCGTCGGGGAAGCGGCCGTCGGTGATGAGCTCGTCGAGCAGCGGGTGAGCGACGAGACAAGGCGACACCGGCACCAGCTCGTGACTGCCGCGATGGCGGAAGCCGAACTGCCCGTCGAGCGCTGCGCCTCGGGCCGTGGTGCGGTAGCCGGTGGCGGGGAGGTCGGGGCCCAGCCCCACCTCGATCTCGATGTGGGCCTGGCGGCGCAGCGCGTCCTGCACGATGTCGGCCTTAAGACGGCGCTGACCCTCCGGTGCGATGTGCTGCCAGTCGCACCCGCCACAGCCCTCGGCGACGAAGGAGCAGGGCTCGGCGACCCGCGCGGGTGACGGGCGCAGGATCTCGACCATCGTGGCCTTGGCGAAGTCACGCCGCTGGTCGTGCACCTCGGCGCGAACCTGCTCGCCCGGCAGCGCGCCGGCGACGAAGATGACGCGCCCGGCGTCGTCGCGGGCCAGCCCGTCACCGCCGGCCACGATCCGGGTGACCTCAACGGTGACGGCATCCATGGCTGGCAGCGTACGCGCCGGGGGCCTCGTCCCCCGTGGGAGGATGCGGGCATGAGCGATCGCCCGGGAACCGACCGTCGGATCGAGATCGCACCATCGGTGCTGCCGGCTGACTTCTCACGCCTCGGCGATGAGGTGGCCAAGCTCGAGGCGGCCGGCGTCGACCGCATCCAGTGGGACGTGATGGACGGCCGGTTCGTGCCGAACCTCACCTTCGGCCCCGACGTGATCAAGGCCTGCCGGGCCCACGCCTCGGTGCTGTTCGAGGCCCACCTGATGGTGGAGGAGCCGGACGAGCTCGCGTCGCGCTACGTCGACGCCGGCTGCGAGCTGCTGATCGTGCACGCCGAGGCCACCCGTCACCTGCACCGCACGCTCGGCCACATCCGGGAGCTCGGCGCCCGGGCCGCTGTTGCCCTCAACCCGGCCACACCAGCTTCCGCCATCGAGAACGTGCTCGACCTCGTAGAGCTCGTCCTGGTGATGACCGTCAACCCCGGCTTCGGTGGCCAGGCCTACATCGCCACGATGGAGCCCAAGATCGCCGCCGTGCGCGCCCTGGTGCTCGAGGGCGGCCACGACGTCGACATCGAGGTCGATGGCGGCATCGGTCCGGCCACCATCCAGGGTGCGGTGTCGGCTGGTGCCAACGTCCTGGTGGCGGGGTCGTCGCTCTTCCGCGATCCCGAGGGGCTCACCCATGCCGTCAGCGAGCTGCGGGCGCTCGCCGAAGCGGCCCGGACCTGAGCGTGCGACGGGCGGTCGCGCTGCTGTGCCTCGTCAGCGTCCTCGTCGGATGCGGAGGCGACAAGGGCAGCGTCGCTGAGCTGTGCAAGGCGGTGCGGGCCGACCACTCCACCGCGACGGTGTTCTCAGGCTTCGATCCCAGTGACACGGAGCGGTCGCTCGGGCAGCTGCGGGCGGCACGCGTCACGCTCGGCGGGCTGCACGATGCCGCCCCCGGCGAGGTGCGCGACGACCTCAGCGTGGAGATCGCCTACGTGCAGGCGCTGATCGACGGTCTGACCGAGATCGAGGGCGCTGACGCGGCCCAGTCGGTGGAGGTGGTACGACGGGTGACCGCCGAGCACCCGAAGGTGGCCGACGCGGCGGCCACGTTGGCCGCGTTCAGCAAGAAGCACTGCAGCGCTTAGGCGGCGCTCGCAGGCCCCGCAGGTCAGCTCGGGGTGACGTCGGCGCGCTTCTCGCGCACGTGATCGATGATGCCGTAGTCCTTGGCCTGCTCGGCGGTGAACCAGCGGTCGCGCTCTGAGTCTTCCTGCACCTGCTCCACCGTCTGACCGGTGTGATGCGCGGTGCGCTCCGCCATGAGCCGCTTGATGTAGATCAGCTGCTCGGCCTGGATGGCGATGTCGCTGGCCTGGCCCCGCACGCCGCCGGACGGCTGGTGCATCATGATCCGGGCGTGGGGCAGGGCGAACCGCTTGCCCGGGGCGCCCGCCGCGAGCAGGAACTGGCCCATCGACGCGGCCAGCCCCATGCAGATGGTGGCGACGTCAGGCTGGACGAACTGCATGGTGTCGTAGATCGCCATGCCCGCGGTGACCGAACCGCCAGGGCTGTTGATGTACAGCCAGATGTCCTTGTCGTCCTCGCCCTCGCCCTCGAGGTAGAGCATCTGCGCGCACACGATGTTGGCGATGTCGTCGTTGACATCGGTGCCCAGGATGATGATCCGGTCCTTGAGCAACCGGTTGAAGATCTCGGAGGTGGGGTTGCCCATCGGGGACTGGGCGACGGGCATCGGGAAGGGGGTCTGGCTCATTGAGGATGGAGGCTAGCGGGAGCCGGCGCGCACCCGGCGCGGCGTACGCTTCCGATCTCGCCGGCGTAGCCCAATGGCAGAGGCGACGCGTTTAGGGCGCGTTCAGTGTGGGTTCGAATCCCGCCGCCGGCACCCAGGTAGCGTCTCCGGCGCATGAAGGTCCACGAGCTCGCGACGCCAGCCTTGCTGGTGGACATCCATGCGTTCGACCGCAACGTCGCCACGATGGCGGCCCGATGGCCCGGCACCACGCTTCGACCCCACGTGAAGGCGTTCAAGTCCACCGCCCTCGCTGGTCGTCTGGCCGAGGCCGGCCACGAGGCGTTCTGCTGCGCGACGGTGCGGGAGATGGTGGGCATGGCGGCGGCCGGCCTCGGCGACGACCTCCTGCTCGCCAACGAGAGCCTCGACCTGCGCCGCCTCACGCCGGTGGTGCGCGCCGGCGCAGCTCGGCTCACCGTGGCCGTCGACTCCGAGGCCACCATCGACGCGGCGGCGCTGGCGGGGGTGCCGGAGGTGCTCATCGACGTCGACGTCGGCATGCCGCGGTGCGGCTGCGATCCAGCCCACGCCGGACGGCTCGCCGGCCTGGCCCGCACCAAGGGCCTCGTGGTGCGCGGCGTGATGGGTTACGAGGGGCACCTCATGCGCGAGCCTGGCGAGACGAAGGCCGAGCGGGTCGAGCGCTCGATGGCGCTGCTGCTGCAGGCGCACGCCGCGGTCGGCGGCGACGTCGTGTCGGGCGGCGGCACGGGCACCTGGGACATCAACACCTGGGTCACCGAGCTGCAGGCCGGGTCGTACTGCCTCATGGACACCGAGTACACGCCCCACGCCGCCGGGTTCGCCAACGCACTGGTCGCGCTGGCGACGGTGATCTCGGTGTCACCGAAGGGCTGGGCCGTGCTCGACGCCGGGCTCAAGTGCTTCGCCATGGACCACGGCGACCCGGAGGTGCTCGACGTCGGCTCGTGCTGGTTCGTGTCCGACGAGCACCTCACCTTCGGCGTCCCAGAAGGGGCGACGGTCACCGTCGGCGACAAGGTGCGGGTGCTCCCCGCCCACGTCGACCCCACGGTGTCGCAGCACGAGCGGCTCCACGTGGTCGATGGCGACGACGTGGTCGAGATCTGGGACGTCGACCTCCGCGGCTGGTGAGCCCCCCCCCATCCCCCACCGCTTCTGTGTGCCCGCAACCACGCATGGCGTGGTCCTGTGCACAGAGAAGCAGCAGGCGTGGGCAGCGCCGTCAGAGATGGCGGGCGAGCTGAGAAAACGCTCGCGAGCGATGACTGATGGCGTGCTTCTCGTCGGGGGACATCTCGGCGAAGGTGCGGCCGTCACCCTCGACCGGCGCCACCAGCGGGTCGTAGCCGAAACCACCATCACCCCGGGGTGCGTCGACGATCACGCCCTCGACCTCGCCGCGCACCACCACCTCACGCCCGTCGGGCCAGACGGCCGCGGCCGCACACACGTAGCGACAGCCACGGTGGTCGGGAGCGACCCCGTCGAGCTCGCGCAGGACGCGCGGGATCCAGTCGCCCTCCTCGGTCCAGCGGGCCGAGCGCACGCCGGGCGCACCGCGGAGGTGGTCGATCTCGATGCCCGAGTCGTCCGCCACCGCCAGCTCGCCTGCTTCCTCGCAGAGCGCCCGCGCCTTGATGAGCGCGTTCTCTTCGAACGTGGCGCCGGTCTCCTCCGCTCCCGGATCGCAGCCCTGGACCTCGAACGCGTCGCCAAGGATCTGCCGCACCTCGTGGAGCTTGTGGGCGTTGCCGGTGGCCAGGAGCAGCCGCGTCATCGCTGCGACGGCGGCTCGCTCACCATCTCCTGCTGCAGGGCGATCAGCTCCTTGATGCCGCCCTCGGCCAGGCCCAGCATGGTCTCGAGCTCGGCGCGGCTGTAGGGGTTGCCCTCGGCGGTGCCCTGCACCTCGACGAAGCCGCCCATCGAGGTCATGACGACGTTCATGTCGACCTCGGCCTTGGAATCCTCCACGTAGGGAAGGTCGAGCACGGGGCTGCCGCCGACGATCCCGACGGACACGGCCGCGCAGAACGCAGTGAGCGGGTGCGCCGTGATGGTGCCGGCCTGCACGAGCCGGCTGAGGGCGTCGTGGAGGGCGAGGTAGCCGCCGCAGATCGACGCGGTGCGGGTGCCGCCATCGGCCTGGAGCACGTCGCAGTCGACGATCACCTGGCGCTCCCCGAGGGCACGCATGTCGCACACGGCGCGCAACGACCGACCGATGAGACGCTGGATCTCCTGCGTACGGCCCGAGGGCTTGCCGTCCTTCACCTCGCGACGGATGCGCTCCGGCGACGAGCCGGGCAGCATCGAGTACTCGGCTGTCACCCAGCCCTTGCCCTTGCCGCGCATCCAGCGGGGCACGTCCTCGTCCACGGAGGCGGTGCACAGGACGCGGGTCTCGCCGAAGCTGACGAGGCACGAGCCCGCTGACATGCGCGTGAAGTCGCGCTCGAAGGTGATGGGGCGAAGCTGGTCGTCGGCGCGGCCGTCAGGGCGGGTCATGTCCGCATCCTGGCAGCCCTCCCTCCAATCTGCGACCCCGCAGCCACACATCTGTGGCCCAACTGTCGCGAGGTCGTCGCTGGGTGCTGAGCTCAGGGCCAGGTGATGGGCTCGGCCTCGTCGAGCTCGGGGCCGAGGAGCTGGCGGCCGAGCTCGCGGAAGACGCGCACGTCACCCGAGGACAGCCACCGGTGCCGCGCGGGGGTCGAGGCACCGACGCGGGCGAGGGCGGTGCCCTCGAGGAGCCGGCGCACCTCGAAGGCCGTCTCGTCGGCGGAGGACACGAGCACGACGTCGCGGCCCATGACGTCGCTGATGGTGCGAGCGAGGAACGGGTAGTGCGTGCAGCCGAGCAGCAGCGCGTCGACCTTCGCCTCGCGCATCGGGGCGAGCAGGCGCTCTGCCAGGACCGTCACCTGGTCGCTGCGGGTCTCGCCGCGCTCGACGAACTCCACGAACCCGGGACAGGCGGCGCAGGCGAGCTCAAGCTGCGGGGCCAAGCGGGCGACCGCCTGCTGGTAGGCGCCCGATCCGATCGTGCCGATCGTGCCGATCACGCCGGCCCGGCCGCTGTGAGTCGCCCGAGCGAGGCTGCGCACGCCGGGGTCGATCACGCCGACGACCGGCACGTCCACACGGGCCTGCAACCGATCCAGGCCCGTGGCTGCGGCCGTGTTGCACGCGACGATCACCAGCTTCACGTGGTGCTCGCGCACCAGCAGATCGGTGATCTGCTCGGCGAACCCGTGCACCTCGTCGAGCGGTCGGGGGCCATACGGGTAACGGCCGGTGTCGCCCACGTAGACGAGGTGCTCGGCGGGCAGCAGGCCGATCAGGGCCCGGGCCACGGTGAGGCCGCCGAAGCCGCTGTCGAACATCCCGATCGGCCGGTCGTCCACGGTGTGGAGGCTACGACGAGTCGCCCTACGCTCGGCCCATGGCTGACCTGACCCTTTGGCACAACCAGCGCTGCTCGAAGAGCCGCGGCGCCTGTGAGCTGCTCACCGACGCCGGCGCGACCTTCGCCGAGAAGCGCTACCTCGACGATCCCCCCACTGCGGCCGAGCTCGATGCCGTGCTCACCGCGCTCGGGATGGAGCCCTGGGAGCTGGCCCGCATGGGCGAGCCCGTCGCCAAGGACCTAGGCCTGAAGCACCTCGCCCACGACCGCGCCGCGTGGATCGACGTGATGGTGGCCAACCCGATCCTGATCGAGCGCCCCATCCTCGTGACCGACGACGGACGCGCCGTGGTGGGACGTCCACCCGAGAACGTGCTGTCGCTGCTGGAGCAGCAGCGGCTCTAGAAGTAGATCGTGGCCTTGGCGCGGGCTTCGACGGCGTCGATGTCGTCGGTCCACACCCCGGCCGAGAGGTACTTCCAGCCGCCGTCGCACACGATCATCACGATCGTGCCCTCCTCGATGAGGCTGGCCGCCTTCACAGCGCCGGCGAGGATCGCGCCCGACGAGATGCCAGCGAAGATGCCCACCTCAGTGAGGCGGCGCGTCCACTCGATCGACTCCCGCGGCCGCACGATGAGGCGGCGGTTCAGCAGCTCGTAGCCGTCGTTGTCCTCGAACACCGGCGGCACGAAGCCCTCATCGAAGTTCTTGAGGCCGTCGACCATCTCCCCCGCCGGCGGCTCGATGGCCCAGAGCTGGATGTCCGGGTTCTGCTCCTTCAGGAACCGGCCGACGCCCATCAGCGTGCCGGCCGTGCCGAGGCCCGCGATGAAGTGCGTGATCTCGGGGACGTCGCGCCAGATCTCGGGGCCGGTGCCCTCGTAGTGCGCCTTCGGGTTCGACGGGTTGCCGTACTGGAAGGGGAACCACCAGTCGGTGTGCTCCTCGGCCAGCGCCATGGCCCGGCGCATGGCCCCGTTGGAGCCCTCGCCGCCGGGGCTGTCGATGATCTCGGCGCCCCACGACTCGAGCAGCTGGCGCCGCTCGGTGGAGACGTTGTCGGGCAGCACCACCTTGAGGTGGTAGCCGCGCATCTTGGAGATCATGGCGAGGGCGATGCCGGTGTTCCCGGAGGACGACTCGAGGATCACCTGGCCGGAGCCGGGCGTGAGGATGCCGTCCTTCTCCGCGTCGATGATCATCTGCTTGCCGGCGCGGTCCTTCACCGAGCCACCGGGGTTCTGCCCCTCGAGCTTGGCGAGGATGCGGACGCGGGGGTTGGGGCTCAGCTGCGAGATGTCGACGATCGGCGTGTCGCCGATGAGGTCGAGCGCGGATTCGTAGACGGCCACAGGTGCTCCGAACGGAAAGTCGACTTGTTCGCTCAGGATTCTACGTGCCTGGCGAGCCGACGCCACCCTCAGCGTGCAACCCCTATCCCCCGATGAGCGAGACGACCTCTTCATCGATGGTGTCCTCGACGATGCGATAGGAGCGCAAGGTGGGCGCATCGGCCCGTAGTGACACGATCACGTAGTGCCAGCTCGGGTCGGGAGCCTGGGAAACGTCGGTGGGCGACGGGTAGGCCTCGGTGTGGGTGTGGGAGTGCATCACGCCGACGATCTCGAGGCCCCGGCCCTCCGCATCGCGATCGGCGCGCAGGTGGTCCTTGGGGTCGACCGTGTAGACCCGGCTCGACCCGGCCGCGTTGCGACATGGGTAGAACGCGGTGCAGCGGCTGGTGCCTGGCGGACCGGCCAGCAGACCGCAGGCTTCGTCGGGCAGGCCGTCGTAGGCCTGGGCGACCATCTCGCTCCACGTCCGCCGGGTGAGCTGCAGCACGGCCGGAAGGGTAACCGTCGGGCGGATCAGGGCCTGACCGGTAGCCTGAGCGACCCCATGAAACCGACCGGGACCAAGCCCATCGCGAGCAACCGGCAAGCTCGCCGCAACTACGAGATCCTCGACACCGTCGAGGCGGGCATCGTGCTGCGCGGCAGCGAGGTGAAGTCGCTGCGCGACGCGAAGGTGCAGATCACCGACGCCTTCGCCCGGATCCAGGGCAACGAGGTGTGGCTCCACCAGCTCCACATCGCCCCGTGGCTCTACTCGCAGAGCCACACCGGCCACGACCCGGATCAGAAGCGCAAGCTGCTCCTCCACCATCACGAGATCATGCGGCTCAAGGCACGGGTCGAGCCGGAGCACCTCTCGCTCATCCCGCTGTCGATCTACTTCAAGGACGGTCGGGCCAAGGTGGAGCTCGGCCTGGCCAAGAGCCGCCGCACCCACGACAAGCGCCAGATCATCGCCGAGCGCGATGCGGCACGGGACCTGGCCAGAGCGAACCGCGGCGACCGCAGCGACTGAGCCGACGGTGTGTCGGTCACGGCACCCCGGTACCCTGGGATGCCCCGAGCGATCGGGGAGATCCTTGACACACCCATCTCGGGGCTGATCGGTTTCGACGTTGAGACTGCTCGGCGATACGTGCGACCGGAGTTGCTCAGACTCCTAAAACGGGGCACCAAAACAACTGCCAACGAGCAGTACACCATCGCTGCCTAGTTCCAACTAGGTGGTAGATGGTTACCGTGAC
>JBKJIE010000050.1:0-8964 GCA_046598715.1 Acidimicrobiales bacterium
GCCGAGATCCCGCCGACGACTTCAACCATCCGAAGGTCCCGGACGGCCATCGCATCAAGCACCATGTCCTCTATCGGATCACTGCGTCAGACTGGCGAGATGGCCACCCAGCGAGCCCATGACCGCGCGCTGGACGCGGTGCGGAGCATCTGCCTGTCCTTCCCGGAGGTGAGCGAGCGTCTCTCGCACGGTTCGCCGGCCTGGTTCGTTCGGGAGAAGAAGACCGTTGCGATGTTCGTCGACGACCACCACGGCCACGGCATCCTCGGCATCTGGTGCCCGCAGGTTCCTGGGGTGCAGGAGGAGATGGTGGGCCTCGAGCCCGACCGCTTCTTCCGGCCGCCCTACGTGGGGCCGTCGGGGTGGCTGGGCGTGCGGCTCGACCGCGAAGTCGACTGGGACGAGGTGCGCGGCATCCTCACGGACAGCTACCGCAAGGTCGCCCCCAAGACCCTGGTGAAACAGCTCGACGCCTGACCGCGGGCGCCGCGGGGGTTCTCGGGCGATCTTCCGGTCACCCAGCCCAGTTTTTCGCCCGAGAACGGCTCTGGACCGCGAGATGCCGTTTGCCGCTCAGGTGCAGGTCAGGCGAGGGCGGCGGCCCGCTCCACGCGCTGGGCGGCTGCCGCGACCGCCTCGCCGTACTTGGCGCCCGGCTTCGACGACAGCCGCTGGATCGGGCCGCTCACGGAGACCGCGGCCACCACGCGCCCGGCCGCGTCGCGCACCGGTGCCGACACGCTCGCCACGCCCTCCTCGCGCTCCCCAACGCTCTGCACCCACGGCCCGGTCAGGCCGCGCAGCACCTTGCCGGCACTCCCGGCCGACAGGGGCAGACGGGCACCCACGGGGACGATCGTTCGCAGCTCGCGCGCCGACTCGATGGACTCGACGCACACCCGCTCGTCGCCGTCGCGCACGAAGAGCTGCACGCTCTCCCCCGTCTGCTCGTGCAGCCACGCCAGCGCGGGACGGGCGGCGGCCCACACCGGCACCGCTGCGGCGGCCTGGTGGCCGAGCCCGATCAGGCGCAGACCGAGGCAGAAGCGGCCGTCGTCATCACGACGCACCAGACCGTGCGCCTCGAGGGCCACGGCGAGCCGATGGGCGGTCGGGCGACTCAGCTCCGTGGCCGCGACCAGCTCGGCGAGGGAGCGCGGCTCGCTCTCCACGGCGGCCAGCACGGCCATCGCCTTGTCGAGGACACCGACACCGCTTACACTGTCCACGCAGCGAGACTACTATCTCACTATGTAAGACACAAGGATCTGACATGGCCACGACATCCGGCAAGACGCTCTCGGAGAAGGTGTGGGACAGCCACCTGGTGCGCAGTGCGCCAGGCGAACCCGACCTGCTCTACATCGATCTGCACCTCGTGCACGAGGTCACCAGCCCGCAGGCCTTCGACGGCATCCGTCTGGCCGGTCGGCGGGTGCGGCGTCCCGACCTCACCGTCGCCACCGCCGACCACAACGTGCCCACCGAGGACATCGACAAGCCCGTCGCCGATCCGATCTCGGCCAAGCAGCTCGAGGTGTTGGCCGCCAACACCGCTGAGTTCGGCATCACGCACTACGGCATGGGTGACCCCAACCAGGGCATCGTGCACGTGATCGGCCCGGAGCAGGGACGCACGCTGCCGGGGATGACGATCGTGTGCGGCGACAGCCACACGTCCACCCATGGGGCCTTCGGTGCGCTGGCCTTCGGGATCGGCACCAGTGAGGTGGAGCACGTGCTCGCCACCCAGACGCTGCCGCAGGTGCGGCCCGGCACGATGGCGGTCACAGTCACGGGCGAGCTGCCCGACGGCGCCACTGCCAAGGACGTGATCCTCGCCATCGTCGGGCGCATCGGCACGGGCGGCGGCATCGGCTCGGTCATCGAGTACCGCGGCGACACGATCACCCGGCTCTCCATGGAGGGCCGCATGACGATCTGCAACATGTCGATCGAGGCCGGCGCCAAGGCCGGGCTCATCGCTCCAGACGACGTCACCTTTGCCTATCTCGAAGGTCGCACGCATGCGCCAAAGGGCGCCGACTGGGAGCGGGCCCTCGACGACTGGCGGGCCCTGCCCACCGACGCCGATGCCGCCTTCGACAAGGAGGTGCACCTCGACGCCGCTCTCATCAGCCCACACGTCTCTTGGGGCACCAACCCGGCCCAGGTCGTGCCGTTGGCGGGTCGCATCCCGTCGCCCGACGACTTCACGGATCCCAACGAGCGCGACAGCGCGGCGCGGGCCCTCGAGTACATGGGCCTCAAGGCCGGCACGCCGGTGCGCGATGTCCCCGTCGACACGGTGTTCATCGGCTCGTGCACCAACTCCCGCATCGAAGACCTGCGAGCTGCCGCGGCGGTGGCCGCTGGTCGTCAGGTGAAGAGCGGCGTGCGCACCCTCGTGGTGCCCGGCTCGTTCGCCGTGAAGCGCCAAGCCGAAGCCGAGGGGCTCGACAAGGTGTTCATCGCAGCCGGGTTCGACTGGCGCGAGCCGGGCTGCTCGATGTGCCTGGCCATGAACCCCGACAAGCTCGCCGTGGGCGAGCGATCCGCGTCCACCAGCAACCGCAACTTCGAAGGTCGCCAGGGCCGGGGCGGTCGCACCCACCTCGTCTCCCCCGCGGTCGCCGCTGCCACCGCCATCGCCGGCCACTTCGCTCTCCCCGAGGATCTGTCTTGATGCCTGCTCCGGGCGTCGCTGCGCTCCTGCCTCCGCAGGTGCCTCTCGGCGACCGGCAAGCCGGTGCGCCTCCGGCGTCCTTTCCCACCTGACCAAGAGGATTCACCATGGATGCAGTGCAGATCGTCCAGGGCACCGCGGTGCCGCTCGACCGCTCCGATGTCGACACCGACCAGATCATCCCGGCTGAGTGGCTGAAGCGAGTCGAGCGCACGGGCTTCGGCAAGGGCCTCTTCTCCTCCTGGCGCGACGACCGCTCGTTCGTGCTCAACGACGAGCGCTTCGCTGGCGCGTCGATCCTCATCGGCGGGCCCAACTTCGGCACGGGCTCGAGCCGGGAGCACGCGGTGTGGGCGATCATGGACTACGGCTTCAAGGCCGTGATCAGCTCGCGCTTCGCGGACATCTTCCGCAACAACTGCACGAAGAACGGCCTCGTGCCGGTGCAGGTGAGCAGCGAGGTGGGCGAGCAGCTGCTGGCGGCTGTCGAGGCCGACCCCACCCTGGAGCTCGTCATCGACGTCGACCGACGCACCCTCGCCGCGCCGGCGATCGACCTCGAGGTCGACTTCCCGCTCGATGACTCCACCCGCGAGCGCTTCCTCCAAGGGCTCGACGACATCGGCATCACGCTGCGCACCGAAGGCGCCATCACCACCTTCGAGGCCGAGCGCCCCAGCTGGCTCCCCACGGCCTGACCACCGCGAGCCTGTGCGCCAGGTGCACTGCCAGTGTGCGCTGACAGCACAAGCTCGGGCGGTGTCAGCGCAGCGCGGGTAGGCGGGGGGCGTAGAGCCAGGTCTGGAACAGGTCGTCGAGCTGCTGGCCGCTGATGCGCTCGGCGAGGGCGATGAAGTCCTGCGTGGACGCAGATCCGTGGCGGTGCTCGTCGACCCAAGAGCGCAGCACGGTGAAGAACGCGTCGTCGCCGGTCGTCTCACGCAGCGCTTGCAGGGTCATGCCACCGCGCAGGTACACCGTGCGGCTGAACAGCTCGTGCGACCCTGGATCACCGGGGGGTCCATCGAGGTCGCCGCGCCCGGCTGCAGCGCGCGCTGATCGTGCCGCGCTCTGTCCACCCGTGCGCTCTGTCCACAGCCACTCGCTGTAGGTGGCGAAGCCCTCGTTGAGCCAGATGTCCTTCCACGTCGCTGGGCTCACCGCGTCGCCCACCCACTGGTGGGAGAGCTCGTGCAGCAGGACGATGTCGGCGTGGCGCCGCGACGAGCCGATGTCGTTGCCCACGATCGTGAGCGTCTGCGTCTCGAGCGCGAACCCGAGCGGCTCGTCCACCACGAGGATGCCGTAGGCCTGGAACGGAAACGGTCCGTAGACGTCGTCGAGCACGTCGATCATCTCGGCGGTGCGTGACACGGTCGCCTTCGCCTCTGCGGCCACGGAACGGTGGAAGGCGTTGCGGATCACCACAGGGCCGACCGTGCCACCGTCGACGAGCTCATAGTCGCCGATCGCGATCTGCACGAGGTAGCTGGCCATCGGATCGCGCGCCTCGTACGTCCACGTTCGCTGACCTCCGCCCACGTCGTGCTGGCCGACGAGGAGACCGTTGGCCGCCACCACTTGGTCGGCAGGGGCCGTCACCTCGAAGGTATAGGTGGCCTTGTCAGTCGGGTGGTCGCTCACGGGGTAGAACGTCGCCGCGCCAACGGGTTCCGACACGACGTAGGCCTCACGCCCGTCGGTCTGCCACCCGACATCGAACAGATCGGTCCCATCGCTCACGGGCACCGGCTTGCCCGCGTAGGTCACCACGGTGGTGAAGGTGCGACCCTGAGCGATCGCACCGACGGGGTTCACGACGAGCTCGCGATCGACCCGCTCGACGTCGGCAGCCACGCCGTCGACGAGCACCGAAGCCACCTCGAGACCGGCGAGGTCGAGGTCGTACCGGCTCAGGTCCTGCGTGGCGGTGGCCTTGATCGTGGCAACCCCCGAGATGGTGCCGTCGTCGGGCAGCCAGGTGATGGCGAGCGTGTAGTGATCCACGTCGTATCCACCGTTGCCCACCTTGGGGAAGTACGGGTCCCCCACGCCATCGGCGCCCGGCTCCCCCACCACCGTCGTGCTGGTGGGGGCCTTCCCGATGCTCGTCGACGTGGACGATGTGGACGCGACGCGTGCGGGACCGTCGTTGGAGCGTCGGACCACAGCGACACCAAGCGCCACGAGCGCGAGCGAGGCGGCGAGCACGACTAGGGCGGAGCGGCGACGCACAGGAACGAGTCTGGCCGCAAGCGGTTCCGACGTGGCGCAATCGCGGTGTTCGTGACCTTGGTCCTGCGCGATTCGTACCATCGGCTGACCGCGAGGCCAACCCATCGAGTGCTCGCCCCACACCAGAGCGCTCGATGCAGTAGACGGGATGGATGACCGCACCTCTCGTGCTCGTCACCGGGGCCACCGGCTACATCGGGGGTCGGCTCGTGCCTGAGCTGCTCGACGCCGGCTACCGGGTGCGGTGCCTCGTTCGCACTCCCTCGAAGCTCAGCGGCGCGCCGTGGCTCGACGAGGTGGAGGTCGAGGCCGGCGACGTCGGAGATCGGGCGGCCGTTGCGCGGGCGCTCGAGGGGGTGACGGCGGCCTACTACCTCGTGCACTCGATGGGCGGGGCCGCCGACTTCGCCGGGCACGATCGAGACGCGGCGGCAGGGTTCCGCGACGTTGCCGACGGGGCCCCTACCCTCGAGCAGATCGTGTACCTCGGCGGGCTGGGCGACGAGCGCGACTCGACGCTGTCGCCTCACCTGTCGAGTCGGCACGAGGTGGGTCGCGTGCTTGCCGCCGGACGCGTGCCGGTCACGGAGCTGCGGGCAGCAGTCATCATCGGCAGCGGCTCGGCCAGCTTCGAGATGCTCCGCAACCTCACCGACGTGCTCCCGGTCATGGTGACCCCCCGCTGGGTGAGCACCCGCTGCCAGCCAGTGGCGATCCGAGACATCCTCCACTGGCTGGTCGAGTCGATCCGCACACCTGCCGCCCGCGGTCGGGTGCTGGAGGTCGGCGGCCCCGACGTGGTGAGCTACGAGGACATGATGCGGGCCTACGCCCAGGTGGCGGGGCTCCCCAAGCGGCTCGTGATCCGCGTCCCCTTGCTCACGCCCCGGCTCTCCTCGCACTGGGTCGGACTGGTCACACCCCTCCCGCTCGGCTTGGCGCGACCGCTGATCGACAGCCTCGTGAACGAGGTGGTCGTGCTCGATCGCAGCGTGCAGGCGGTCATGCCCCACGAGCCCCTCCCGCTGAAGGAGGCGCTGACCCTCGCCGTGCGACGGGTGGAGGACCGCGCGGTGCCATCGCGCTGGTCCGATGCGAACCTTCCGGGACGCAACCCGGCCGACCCCCTCCCCACCGATCCGAACTGGGCCGGCGGCACGCTGCTCGTCGACGAGCAGCAGGCGCGCTCAGGGGCGGACCCCGACACCGTCTTCCGTGTGGTGAGCGGCATCGGGGGTGCGCGCGGCTGGTACGTCGCCGAGCCGCTGTGGGCGCTCCGGGGCATGATCGACGTGCTCATCGGCGGCGTCGGCATGCGCCGAGGCAGGCGTGATCCCGACACCCTGCACGTGGGCGATGCCCTCGACTTCTGGCGTGTCGAAGCCATCGAGCCACCGACCTTGCTTCGGCTCCGGGCCGAGATGCGCACACCCGGCGACGCCTGGCTGGAGTGGCATGTGGAGGCGACGCCAGATGGCGGCTCAGTGCTCCACCAACGCGCCATCTTCCACCCGCGCGGCTTGCTCGGTCGCCTCTACTGGTACGCCCTCATCCCGTTCCACGCGCTGATCTTCAAGCGACTCTGCCATCGCCTGGCCCGGGCGGCCGCGCGCTGACCCCGCCGACTAGGGCTCGTGGCGCTCCACGAGCCGCAGGTGGTCGCGGTGGCGGTTCACCGCGCTGACCACCGCGCGAAGTGACGCCGTGAGGATGCTCTCGTCGAGGCCGACGCCCCAGCGCACCTCGCCATCGGCCGACTGCGTCTCGACGTAGGCCGCCGCCTGGGCGTTGGTGCCGGCGGTGACGGCGTGCTCGCTGTAGTCGACCACCTCGAGGTCGATCCCAAGGTCGGCTTGGAGCGCGCCGACGAAGGCGGCGAGCGGTCCGGTGCCTCCACCGTGCAGCGTGCGGTGCTCACCGTCGACCAGCATCTGAGCGGTCACGGTCGAGCCCTTCTCGCCCGTGGTGGTCTCATGCGAGATGAGCTGCACGGCCGCCTCGGGCGAGAGGTACGTGTCCTCGAACGCGAGCCACACCTCCGCGGCCGGGATCTCGGTACCCGTGTCCTCGGTGATCGTCTGGATCGTCTTGGAGAACTCGATCTGGAGCCGGCGGGGCAGGTCGAGACCGTGCTCCGCCTTCATGAGGTACGCCACACCCCCCTTGCCGCTCTGGCTGTTCACGCGGATCACTGCTTCGTAGGTGCGGCCGACGTGCTTCGGATCGATCGGGAGGTAGGGCACGCCCCACTCCTCGTAGTCGCCGTAGCCCAGCGCATCGAAGCCCTTCTTGATGGCGTCCTGGTGGCTGCCTGAGAACGACGTGTAGACGAGGTCGCCCACGTAGGGGTGCCGGGGGTGCACGGGCAGGCGGTTGCAGTACTCAGCCACCCGGCGCAGTGCGTCGATGTCGGAGATGTCGAGCTCAGGGTCGACCCCTTGGGTGAAGAGGTTCATGGCGATGTTGATCACGTCGACGTTGCCGGTGCGCTCGCCGTTGCCGAACAGCGTCCCCTCGACGCGGTCGGCTCCGGCCATGATCCCGAACTGGGCGGCGGCGACGCCGGTGCCCTGGTCGTTGTGGGGGTGCAGCGACAGGCAGATGCGATCGCGGTTGAGCACGTTGCGATGGAAGTACTCGATGACATCGCCATAGAGGTTCGGCGTGTACATCTCCACCGTGGCCGGCAGGTTCAGGATGAGCCGGCGGTCGGTGTCGGGCTCGATGACGTCGCTCACGGCCGCGCAGATCTCGATGGCGTAGTCGACCTCGGTGCCCGTGAAGCTCTCCGGGCTGTACTCGTAGCGCACGTTCGTGCCGACGAGAGTCGGCTCGAGCTTCTTGCAGAGCTTGGCGGCGTCGGTGGCGATCTGGGTGATGCCGTCCTTGTCGAGCCCGAACACCACGCGGCGCTGCAGCACCGAGGTGGAGTTGTAGAAGTGCACGATCACGTTGTTGGCGCCCTGCAGGCACTCGTAGGTGCGCTCGATCAGCTCGGGCCGGCACTGGGTGAGGACCTGGATCGTGACGTCGTCGGGGACGAGGTCGTCCTCGATGAGCTGCCGGATGAAGTCGAAGTCGGGCTGGCTGGCCGAGGGGAACCCCACCTCGATCTCCTTGAAGCCCATCTGCACGACGGTGTCGAACATGCGCCGCTTGCGGGCCGGGTCCATCGGGTCGATGAGCGCCTGGTTCCCATCGCGCAGGTCGACGGAGCACCACAGCGGCGCCTTCGTGATCCGCTCGTCGGGCCACGTGCGGTCGGGCAGCTCGAGGGGAAGGAACGGCCGGTACTTGTCGAAGGGCATGCGCTTCGGTGTCACGGGTTCCGGGGCCATCGTGGTGTTCCTCTCGGGTGGTGCTCAGTGCAAGGGTTCGGGAATCGGGGCAACAAAAAACCTCCTGCCAGCGGCAGGAGGTCATCGGGGCGAGCGCCGGTGGGGGCGCTCGCCTACATAAGCAGGAGGACAGAGGTGAAGGGCTGCTGCATGTTCCGGCAATTCTCCCGCTGCGGCAGACGACACGTCAAGGTCGAACTACGGTGACGCCGTGATCCGACGCTCGTTCCGCATCGGGCTGACGCTCGGGCTGCTGGGTGGCTTGGCGTTCGCGCTGGCCAAGATGTTCGGGGCGCGCCCCGAGCACCAGACAGACCATGCGCCGGCCACCCCCGAGCCCTGGCCCCGCCTGCAGCCCGACACGGCCCGGCCCTCTCCACCCGCCGTGGTCATGGTGCCCGAGGTGCCCGAGCCGCGCGAGCGGCCTGCACCCCCGCCCGTGATCGCTGCCGCACCCATTGCCGAGCCCGAGCCCGCGACCGCACCCACCGAGCCGGCGCCCGCCGCCAAGCCACCCGCCGCCAAGACGGCTGCACCCAAGGCCCCTGCAGCCAAGAAGGCCGCGCCGAAGAAGGCGGCCGCAGCGAAGAAGAAGGCGGCCGCAGCGAAGAAGAAGCCGCTTGTGGCCGCGTGGGTGACCCCCACGGGCGACGTGTGCCCCACCAGTCATCCGGTGAAGGCCAAGCTGACGTCGAAGATCTTCCA
>JBKJIE010000009.1:0-19462 GCA_046598715.1 Acidimicrobiales bacterium
GCGCCGGAGCTCAGCACGCAGCGTGGACTCTCCCTCGACGAGGTCATGCGCGCCTGGCTGGACGGCTTCGACCAGGGCATGGCCCGCGCGGAGACTGCCGGCCGGCCCATCACCGTCCGCGCCATCGTCACCGCGATGCGTCAGCTGGCCCGCTCCGCGGAGATCGCGGAGCTGTCCGTGCGCTACCGGGACGAAGGGGTCGTGGGTTTTGATATCGCGGGGCCGGAGGCAGGCTTCCCGCCCTCGCGCCACCTCGATGCTTTCCAGCTCATCCATCACGCCAACTTTCACGTGACGATCCACGCGGGTGAGGCGTTCGGGCTGCCGTCCATCTGGGAGGCGCTCCAGTGGTGCGGAGCTGAGCGCCTCGGGCACGGGGTGCGCATCGTGGACGACATCCAGGTGGATGATGACGGGCGGGCCACCCTCGGCCGCCTGGCCAGCTTCGTGCGCGACCGGCGGGAGCCGCTGGAGATGTGCCCGACATCCAACGTCAACACAGGCGTGAGCGCCTCGATCGCCGACCATCCCATCGGCCTGCTGGCCCGCCTGCGCTTCCGGGTGACTGTGAACACCGATAACCGCCTGATGAGCGGGGTCTCGCTGACCTCGGAGATGGCGGCGCTCGTCGATGCCTTCGGCTACGGCTGGACGGACATCGAGTGGTTCACCCTCAACGCCATGAAGAGCTCCTTCTGGCCCTTCGACCAGCGCCTCCGCATCATCAACCAGCAGATCAAGCCCGCCTACGCCCAGCTCCGAGCCAGCGGCATCTGACAACGTCTGCGGTCTAGAGGCCGTCGAGGATGGCGCGGGAGGCGGAGCAGCCCAGGCGGGTGGCGCCGGCGGCGACCATGGCCAGCGCCGTCGCTGCATCGCGGATGCCGCCGCTGGCCTTGATGCCGAGGCGGCCACCGACCGTCGCGGCCATGAGGGCCACCGCCTCGACGGTGGCGCCGCCGGTGGGGTGGAAGCCGGTGGACGTCTTGACGTAGTCGGCGCCCGCCCCCTCGGCGACCCGACAGGCTTCCGCGATCTCGTCGAGGGAGAGCGCGGCGGTCTCGAGGATCACCTTGAGCGTGACGGGGGTGGCCGCCCGCACTGCGTCGATCTCCTCGCCCACCGCTCGCCAGGCGCCGGCCTTCACCAGGCCGAGGTTCACGACCATGTCGAGCTCGGTGGCGCCGGCGTCGATGGCGACCTCGGCCTCGTGGGCCTTGACGGCCGGCTGGTGGGCCCCGCTGGGAAACCCGATGACCGTGGCGATCCCGATGCCCGGCCCGAGGAAGGTAGTGATCGGCAGGTGCGACGGGGACACGCACACCGCCAGCACGCCAAGGTCCGTGGCCTCCTCGCACAGGGCGATCACCTCGTCGGCGGTGGCCTCGGGCTTCAGCAGGGTGTGATCGATCATGGCGGCGAGGGTGGCTCGGTCCATCGGCTGCCATCATGCCCCCATGCAGGTCACCGTCGTCGACCATCCCCTCGCCGCCCAGCTGCTCACCCGACTGCGCGACGAGACCACCGATCGAGCGGGCTTCCGGCGGGCCATCGACGACCTGTCGGGGATGCTCGTCTACGAGGCCACCCGAACCATCGCCGTCGAGATCATCGAGGTGCAGACACCCCTCGCCCGCACGACGGGGATCCGGTTGCTCCGACCGCCGCTCGTGGTGCCCGTGCTCCGAGCCGGGCTCGGGATGCTCGGCGGCGTGCTGCGGCACCTGCCCGAGACCGACACCGGGTTCATCGGGCTGGCCCGCAACGAGGAGACCTACCTGCCCGAGTCGTACATGAGCTCGGTGCCCGACCAGCTCGACGGACGCCCCGTCCTGGTCCTCGACCCGATGCTGGCCACCGGTGGGTCGCTCGAGCACAGCTGTCGCACCCTCGCGGAGCGCGGCGCCGGCCCGCTCACCGCGGTGTGCGTGCTGGCCGCGCCGGAGGGGATCGCCCGCCTCGAGGCGTCGGGGCTGGTCGCCCATGTGGTGACGGCATCGATCGACGAGCGTCTCAACGAGCAGGCCTACATCGTGCCGGGCCTCGGAGACGCCGGCGATCGACTCTTCGGGACGGCGTAGGACCTCTCAGATGCCGTGCTCGTTGAGGAGGGCCGACGCCCCGTCGAGGACTGCGTCGACCACGCTGGCGGCCTGGGCCCGCGCCGCCCACACGTCGCCGTCGCCAGGCACGGCCACGACTGCCTCCGCGTAGCACTTCACCTTGGCCTCGGTGCCGCTGGGCCGGATCACGAGCCGGGCCCCCTCGAGCGTGAAGATGAGCACGTCGGATGCGGGAAGCCGTCGGGGCACGAGAAGATCCTCGACCTCGCGCACCGCGTGACCAGCCACCTGGGCGGGTGGAGTGGCGCGGACCGACGCCATCGCGGCGGTCACTCGGTCGAGCCAGTCGGTGCCGTCGAGCCGCAGCGAGCGCTGGCGGGTGACGTGCGCGCCGTGCTCGCGGAAGATGTCGCCCAACCGATCGAGCAGCGTCAGCCCGTCGGCCTTGAGCGCAGCACCCAGCTCGGTGGCGAGGAGGGCCGCAGAGACGCCGTCCTTGTCGTGCACGAGGTCGCCGACGCAGTAGCCGAGGGCCTCCTCGTAGCCGAACATGAACCGCTGCTCGGGTGTCGGCGCCCGCACCACCCACTTGAACCCGGTGAGCGCCTCGGCATAGGCCACGCCGGCCGCCGCCGCCAGCCTGGACAACAGCCGTGAGGACACCACCGTTGTGACGAGCACGTCGTCGACGCCGTGCGGGCGGGTTCGCAGGAGGTGATCGGCGAGCACCGCACCCAGCTCGTCGCCCGTGAGCGACCGCCACCCCCCGGGGGCGCGCGGGTCGGGCACCGCCACGGCCAGCCGGTCGGCATCCGGGTCGTTGGCCAGGACGAGATCTGCCCCGACCCGCCGGGCCAGCGCCAACGAGAGGTCGAGCGCTCCGGGCTCCTCCGGGTTGGGGAAGGCGACGGTCGGGAAGTCCGGGTCGGGCTCGACCTGCTCCGCCACCTCGTGCGGGGCAGGGAAGCGGGTGCGGCTAAGCGCGGCGCGGATCGTCTCGGCGCCCACTCCGTGCATGGCGGTGTACACGCTGGTGAGCGCGGCCGGGCCGGTGAGGTCGATCAGTGCCACCACACCCGCGAGGTAGGCGTCGACGAGGTCGTCGCCCAGCACCTCGATCCCATCCGAGGAGAGCGGAACCTCGGCGAGTGAACCAACCGCGTCGATGTGCCCGGAGATCTCGTCGTCGACCGGCGGCACGATCTGGGCGCCATCGCCGAGGTAGAGCTTGTAGCCGTTGTCGGCCGGCGGGTTGTGGCTCGCCGTGATCATGATCCCGGCCACCGCACCGAGGTGCCGCACCGCGAACGCGGTGAGCGGCGTCGGCAACGGGCGGGGCAGCACCAGCACGCGGAACCCCGCTCCTGCCAGCACGGCCGCCGTGTCCTCCGCGAACTCGGCGCTCCCGTGGCGTGCATCGCGCCCGACGACCACCGCGCCGGGCCGATCCTGCGCTTGCAGCCAGGCCGCCACCCCGGCGGTGGCCCGACGCACGAGCGCCCGATTCATCCGGTTCGGTCCCGCGCCCAGCGCGCCCCGCAGGCCAGCCGTGCCGAACTGGAGCCGTTCCTCGAAGCGCGCTCGCAGCCCCGCGAGGTCACCGCGGGCGAGCAGATCGTCGACCTCGGCTCGTGTGGCGGGGTCGGGATCGTCGTCTCGCCAGGTTGTCGCAGCGGTGATCAGCGCGTCGTCGGCCAGGGAGCCGGTCACAGCGTGGCGACGACCTTGGCGAGGAGATCGCCCATGGCCTCGGCCGCGGCCCGCCCCGCCTCGAGCACCTCTTGGTGATCGAGGTCACCGCCTCCAAGGCCGGCGGCGAGGTTGGTGACGAGCGACAGGCCCAGCACCTCAGCCCCGACGTGGCGGGCCGCGATGACCTCGTGGACGGTCGACATGCCGACGAGGTCGGCCCCGAGCGTCTGCAGCATGCGGATCTCGGCCGGCGTCTCGTAGTGGGGGCCGGGCAGGCCGGCGTAGACACCCTCTTCGAGCGACGGGTCGACCGCGCGGGCCAGATCGCGGAGCCGGGGAGAGTAGGCATCGGTGAGGTCGACGAACCGGGCCAGGCCGAGCTCGTCGGGGGCGGCCGGGCCGGCGACCGGCGAGCGACCCGTCAGGTTGAGGTGGTCAGCGATGAGCACCGGTTGGCCAACGCGCATCCCCGGCCGCACCCCGCCGGCCGCGTTCGTGAGCACGACGGTGCCACAGCCGGCCCTAACGCCGGACCGAACCCCGTGCACCACGGTGGCGAGGTCGTGGCCCTCGTAGGCGTGCACGCGACCGAGCATCACGAGGATGTGCTTGCCGCCCGGCGACCGGACCGACCGCAGCACGCCGGCGTGGCCGACGACACCGACTGGGGGGAACCCCGGGAGCTCACCGAAGGCGACCTCGCTGGTCGTGTCGCCGAAGCGGGACGCGGCGGGGGTCCACCCCGATCCGAGCACGACCATCACATCGTGGCGCTCGACGCCGGTCAGGTCGACGATGGCGGCAGCCGCGCCGGCGACCAACGACCACGGGTCGACCCCGCTCGTCATCAGAACCCCATCGGCGCGACGAGCTGTCCGAGCGATGCACCGGGGCGCGCCCCGGTGTGGCCGAGCACGGCTGAGGCCGCCACCGAGCCCAACCGACCGCAGATCTCCATGGAGCGATCGCGCGTGAAGCCGTAGAGGAAGCCCGCTGCGTAGAGGTCGCCCGCGCCTGTGGTGTCGACCACCTCGACCGGATGGGCCTCGATCTCGACGACCTCGTCAGCACGAGCCACCACGGAGCCGCGCGGACCCCGGGTGATGATGGCCACCTCCACGTCAGCGCGCGCCGCCGTCAGCGCCTCGGCAACGGTGTCGACCTCGTAGAGCGCCAGGGCCTCGGCCTCGTTGGCGAAGAGGATGTCGACCTGATCGGCGACGAGATCGCGCCACTCGGTCCGATGGCGCTCCACGCAGAAGGTGTCGGAGAGGGTGAGGCTCACCCAACGGTCGGCTCGGTGGGCGATGTCGCTGGCCTTCCAGTACGCCTCCTTCGCCTCCGGACGATCGAACAGATAGCCCTCGAGGAAGGTCACCTGGGCCGACGCGATGAGGTCGCTGTCGAGGTGCTCCGGCCCGAAGAACTCCGACGAGCCGAGGTAGGTGTTCATCGTTCGTTGGGCGTCGGGCGTGACCACGATCAGGCATCGACCGGTGGGTGGCCCGTCGGTGGCGGGCTTGGCCCGGAACGTCACTCCCGTCGACCGCATGTCGTGGGCGAACACGGCGCCCAGCTGATCATCGAACACCCGGCCGATGTAGGCGGCCCGGCCGCCGAAGCTGGCGATCCCTGACACGGTGTTGGCCGCCGAGCCTCCGGACATCTCGATGCCCGAACCCATCGCCTCGTACAGCGCCTCCGCCCGCTCGGTGTCGATGAGCGTCATCGCCCCCTTCACGAGGCCGTGCGCCTCGATGAACCGCTCGTCCTCGTGGGTGAGCACATCGACGAGGGCGTTGCCGATGCCGACGACATCAAGCTGGTCCGGCAGGGCGGCGGGGTTGGTCACGGCGGTCGAGGCTACTTGCCGGGGCTGCTCCCCGACGCAGGGGGCCGTCCCCCTCGGCGGGCGGCTACCGCCGGTACTCTGCAGGTCGTGGTCGACCCGAACCCTCATCGTCTCCCCCGGCGCATCCTTCCTCGTCGCTATGACCTCACCATCACCCCCGATCTCGAGGGCGCCCGGTTCGACGGATCGGTAGACATCGATGTCGACGTCGTGGACGGGGCGTCGAGCGTCGTGCTCAACGCCATCGAGCTGGAGATCGACGAGGCCTGGGTGGTGGTCGACGGTCGGCGGCTCGAGGCCACCGTCGCCCTCGACGCCGAGGTCGAGCGGGCCACCCTCGCGCTGGCCGAGGAGCTCGCGCCCGGACCCGCCGTCGTGTGCCTGCGCTTCCGGGGCACGCTGAACGACAAGCTCCGCGGGTTCTACCGGTCGAGCTTCACCGACGATGCGGGGGTGGAGCGGTTCATCGCGACCACCCAGTTCGAGGCCACCGACGCCCGTCGGGCGTTCCCCTGCTGGGACGAGCCCGACTGCAAGGCTGTGTTCGGCATCACCCTGGTCGTCGACGAGGCCTCGCAGGTGGTGTCCAACGGTGCCGTCGTGTCTGATGAGCCAGAGGCTCCCGGCCGTCGGCGGGTGCGCTTCGCGGACACCATGCCGCTGTCCACCTACCTCGTGGCCTTCATCGTCGGTCCCCTGGAGGCCACCGACCCCGTCGATGTCGACGGCACCCCGATGCGCCTGCTCTGCCCTCCCGGCAAGCGCCACCTCACCCCCTTCGGTCTCGAGGTGGCCGAGTTCTCCCTTCGCTACCTCGCGGACTACTTCGACCTTCCCTATCCCGGCGACTCGATGGACCTCATCGCCATCCCTGACTTCGCCTTCGGCGCGATGGAGAACCTCGGCTGTATCACGTTCCGCGAGACGCTGCTCCTGGCCGACCCCGACCAAGCCACCCAGGGAGAGCTCCAGAACATCGTCGATGTGATCGCCCATGAGCTGGCCCACATGTGGTTCGGCGACCTCGTCACGATGAAGTGGTGGAACGGCATCTGGTTGAACGAGGCGTTCGCCACGTTCATGGAGCTGAAGGTCACCGACGCGTTCCGCCCGGAGTGGGAGCGGTGGGTCAGCTTCGGCCTCACCCGCAGCACGGCGTTCGACACCGACGCCCTCGCCGCCACCCGCCCGATCGAGTACCCCGTGGTGTCGCCCGCCGACGCGGAGGGCATGTTCGACGTCCTCACGTACGAGAAGGGCGCGGCAGTGGTGCGGATGCTCGAGCAGTACCTCGGTGAGGACCGCTTCCGGGCGGGCATCCGCAAGTACATGGCCTCGCACCGCTACGGCAACACCGAGACCACCGATCTGTGGGACGCCATCGAGGAAGCCACCGGTGAACCGGTGCGCCGGATCATGGACTCGTGGATCTTCCAAGGCGGCCACCCCATCGTCTCGGTCACGTCCTCTGCTGACGGCCGCGTGCTCCACCTCAGCCAGGAGCGTTCTCGCTACCTCGTCGACGAGGCCGACGAGGCTCGCTGGGCGATCCCCATGCGGCTCCGCTACGCCACCGCGTCGGGCGAGATCACCACCACCACCGCCCTGCTCGACGGCGACACCCTCGAGATCGCGCTCGACGAGCCCGTCGCCTGGGTCGTGGCCAACGTCGAGGGCCACGGCTTCTACCGCGTGCGCTGCGGCGCGTCGCTGCGCGCTGCGCTCGTCGAGCGGGCCCAGAGCGATCTGTCGGACATCGAGCGCTACGGCCTCGTCGACGACACCTGGGTCGCTGTGCTCGCCGGTGTCACGACCGCAGAGGAGTTCCTCGCCACCGCCGACGGCTTCGCGGCCGAGACCGACGTGTCGGTGTGGCGCCGTCTGCTCGGGGCGCTCGACCAGCTCGAACGCCTGGTCGAGGGGACCGCTCGGTCGGCGATCCACGCACGGGTGCGCGCGCTCGTGGCACCGGCACTCGAGCGTCTTGGCTGGGAGGGTCGCGACGACGACACCGGGCGCGATCGTGAGCTCCGTGGCGCCCTCATCGGAGCCCTCGCCACCCTCGGCGATGACCCGTCGGCGCAGGAGCGGGTCGCCGCGCTCTTCGCGCGCTACCGCGCCGATGCGAGCAGCATCGATGCCAACGTTGCGGCCGCTGCGGTGCGAGCCACGGCCAGCCGGGCCGACCAAGCTGCCCTCGATGCCATCATCGATGGCTTCCGCAACGCGACGACTCCACAAGAGGAGCTGCGATACCTGTACGCGCTCGCCGACGTGCGCGACCCAAGCCTGATGGAGCAGGTGCTCGAGCTGGCGCTGACCCCCGAGGTGCGCACCCAGAACGCGCCGTTCCTGATCAGCGCCTGCATCGCCAACCGCGACAACGGCGGCCTCGCCTGGCGTGTTGTGCACCAGCGATGGGACGAGATGAACGAGCGGTTCCCGTCGAACAGCATCGTGCGCATGCTCCACGGCATCCGAGCGGTCACCGATCCCGCGCTGGCCACAGACATCGAGGGGTTCCTCAGCGAGCACCCCGTTCCCCAGGCCAAGCAGACCCTGCTCCAGCACCTCGAGCGAATGCGGGTCACCGTCGCCCTGTGCGAGCGCGAGGCGCCACGCCTCGCCAGCGCTCTCGTCTGACCCACCGAGTCCCTCCCGCATGGGGCAGGCTGGCGGGATGACCGGCGGCCTCGACGTTCCCGATGCCGTCCATCGGCCGCCCCCGCCACCGTCCGCTGGCCTCCGGGCATCCGAGGTGCTCGACCGCCGGGCGCGGGGGCTGGTCAACAGCACGTCGGATGCGAACCGCCGCACGGTCCGTGACATCGTGCGGGCCAACGTCCTCACCAGGTTCAACGCCATCCTCGGCACCCTGCTCGTGGTGGTGCTGGTCATCGGCGACTACCGAGATGCCCTCTTCGGGGTGGTGCTCGTGACCAACGCCGTGCTCGGCATCGTGCAGGAGCTCAGGGCCAAGCGCACCCTCGACCGGCTGGCGCTCATCGCCGACCCGAAGGCGACCGTGGTGCGCGACAGCGACGTGCAGCAGGTTCCGGTCACCGAGGTGGTGCTCGACGATCTGCTCGAGGTGCGGGCTGGCGACCAGATCGTGGTCGACGGTCGCGTGGTGGGTGCGCACAACCTCGAGGTGGACGAGTCGCTGCTCACGGGCGAGGCCGACCCGGTCCGCAGGGAAGTGGGGGACGCGGTGCGCTCCGGAAGCTTCGTGGTGGCCGGCCACGGCAGGTTCGTGGCCACCGCAGTCGGCGACGATGCCTACGCGGCGCGGCTGGCCAGCGAGGCGCGCCGGTTCGCGCTGACGCACTCCGAGCTCCGCGCCGGCACCGACAAGATCCTTCGGATCGGCACCTACCTCCTCGTCCCCACCGCCGGGTTGCTGATCGCGTCGCAGATGCGCACCACGACCTCCCTGCTCGACGCCGTGACTGGATCCGTGGCGGGCATCGCCGCGGCGGTGCCCGAAGGCCTCGTGCTGCTCACCAGCCTCGCCTTCGCGGTCGGCGTCATCCGTCTGGGACGCCAACGCGCGCTCGTCCAGGAGCTGGCCGCGGTCGAGGTCCTGGCGCGGGTCGATGTCGTCTGCGTCGACAAGACCGGCACGCTCACCCAGGGTGGGTTGCGGACAGGCGCCATCGAGCTCCTCGACGACGACCTCACCGACGAGCAGCTCCGCAATGGGATCGGCGCCCTCGTGACCACCGAGGAGCACCCGAACCCAAGTCTCGTCGCCCTGGCCGAGCTTGGCAGACCCACGGCGTGGGTCGTGCGCGGCACCGTGCCGTTCTCATCGGCCCGGAAGTGGAGCGGCGCAACCTTCGACGATTCGGCCACGTGGTTGCTGGGCGCCCCCGATGTGCTCCTCGCCGCCGACGACCCTGCCCGTGAACGGGCCGAGGAGCTGGCGACGACGGGATCCCGGGTGCTTCTGGTCGCTCGCAGCGACGAGGCGCTGCAAGGCGAGTCGCTGCCGGAGCCGCTCCGACCCGTAGCGTTGATCTGCCTCGAAGAGCAGATCCGCCCCGACGCTGCCGACACCATCGAGTACTTCCATCGCCAGGGCGTCACCGTGAAGGTCATCTCCGGGGATCACCCGGTGACGGTGGGCCATGTCGCCAGCCAGGTGGGCATCCCGTCGGCCACTGCACCCGTCGACGGGCGCGACCTCCCCGACGACAACGAGGCACTCGCCAGCGTGCTCGAGGAGCACTCGGTGTTCGGCCGCGTGCAACCGCATCAGAAGCGGGCGATGGTGGCCGCCCTGCAGTCGCGCGGGCACGTTGTCGCGATGACCGGCGACGGCGTGAACGACGTGCTCGCGCTGAAGGACGCCGACATCGGCGTGGCCATGGGTTCGGGCAGCGGCGCGGCGCGATCCGTGGCTCAGCTCGTGCTACTCGATGACTCCTTCGCCTCGCTGCCCGCGGTGGTGGGCGAGGGTCGGCGGGTGATCGGCAACATCGAGCGGGTGGCCAACCTGTTCGTCACAAAGTCGGTCTACGCACTGCTCCTGTCGATCGCGGTGGGAGTGGCCCAGCTCCCGTTCCCCTTCTTCCCTCGCCACCTCACGATCATCTCCACGCTCACGATCGGCCTGCCGGGCTTCTTCCTCGCGCTGGCCCCCAACGATCAGCGGGCCCAGCACGGCTTCGTTGGGCGGGTGACCCGCTTCGCGGTCCCGGCCGGGGCAGTAGCCGCCGCCGCCACCTTCGGCGCGTACTACCTCGCCCGTGCCGAACCCGGCGTGGGCCTCGTGGCCGAGCGGACCACGGCGGTCATCGTGCTCTTCCTCGTGGCCGGTTGGGTGCTGATGATCCTGGCCCGCCCCCTCACCCCAGGTCGGGTCGCGCTGCTGGCGGCGATGGGCGTCGCCTTCGTGGCCGCGATGTCGACCCCGGTGCTGCGTGAGTTCTTCGCACTGCGGCTGCCACCGGTGATCGTTGTGCTCGCCTCGATGGGCATCGGCGCGATCGCCATCGGCGTGCTGGAGGCGGGCTGGCAGATCGTCGAGTGGCGGCGCCGACGTCGGGGCCTCCCCGACGATCCGGGGCCGACGTGAGGGCCGCGCTCAGACGAGGCTGAGGACTAGGCCGATCTGCGCGAGGTGGTAGGTGACCATGATCACCAGTCGGGCGTGGCGCGTCTCTCGTAGGAAGCGGTTCCAGGCGATGAGGGCGTCACTGGCGTAGAAGGACACCGCGCCGAGGATCGCGGCCACGTGACCGGTGCCGATGGCACTCGCGACCATCACGGAGATCACCCCCATGTAGGCGAGGACCGGGCCGGTGAGCTCCGGCTCCGTCCCCGCTCGCACCCCGCGGATCACGCGCGACCCGATCACGACGAGGGCCACGAGCACGAGCGCGGCACCCACCACGAAACGGCCGGCATCGATGCCGTCGACGTGCATGCCCACGATGTAGGCGATGTGGCCGAGCAGGAACGATCCGAGGCCGAACACGAAGAGGTCTTGCGGCAGCATGAGGAACACGTCGCCGAGCAGGCACAGCACGATGGCGACGAGGAACCAGGTGCGCACGGCCGAGTGATCCACGTCGAGGGTGAGGGTGGTCGCGAACAGCGCCACCATCGTGAGCGGCTTGCACACGTACTCGAGCGCCTTGTTGCCGTAGAACACGGCGTGCCAATCGCCGGCGGCCACGACGAGCGTGAGCGCCAGCAGGAGGAACGCGGCGCCAGTCACTCCGCTTCCCTCGCTGTCCTAAGGGCGTCGTCCCACGCGGTGGGCTGCTCGAGGAGGCTCCGCCAGCGCATCACCTTGGCGGGCTGGTTCATGCCGAGCACCCCGACCACCCGACCGCCACGACCGTAGAAGGCCACGAACTTGCGCTCCTCGACGGTTCCCGAGACGACCTCCACGAGGTCGTCGGCCCCGGCCCGCCCCGCCAGCTGCACCTTGCGGTCGTACTGGTCGGACCAGAACCACGGCACCGGCGCGAAGCCCTCGGCCATGCCGGGCGGAGCCAGCAGCGTGCGCGCGGCGTGCGCCCCCATCTCGATGGCGTTGTCCCAGTGCTCCACCCGCATCACCTCGTCGAAGCGGGCGTTGGGCCAGCGCGCGACATCCCCGGCCGCCACCACACCCGGCGCCGCCAGGCACGTCGCGTCGCAGACGACACCGTTGTCGATCGTCAGGCCCGATCCGTCGAGCCAATCGGTGTTCGGGCTGACGCCGATGCCGACCACCACGAGGTCGACATCGAGCACCGATCCGTCGGTGAGGCGCACTCGCTCGGCTCGCTCGCTGCCGTCGATCAGCACCACGCCGACGCCCAACCGGACGTCCACGCCGTGATCGCGGTGGAGATCGGCCATCACCGCGCCCATCTGTGGCCCCAAGCCCCGCTCGAGCGGCACGGGCAGCGCCTCGATGAGGCTCACATCGATGCCCAGACCACGACACGTCGCCGCCACCTCGGCGCCGATGAACCCCGCGCCCACCACGGCCACCCGACGAGGCCCGGCCTCGAGGACCGCTCGGATCGCGAGGCAATCGTCGAGGGTCCGTAGCGTGTGGACCCCGTGGAGGTGGTCGGTGCCCGGTAGCCGTCGCGGTGACGCGCCCGTGGCGATCACCAGGCCGTCGTAAGGCAGACGCTCCCCGCCGCCGAGGAGCACGCTGCGCTCACCCAGGTCGAGGCCGGTCGCGGTCGTGCCCAGCCGCCAGTCGAGGGCCAGGTCGTCGACCGATCCGCCTGACGCGTCGAGCGCCGTGGCCTCGGGAGGACGCGTTCCGGCCAACACCTGCTTGGACAGGGGCGGGCGGTCGTACGGCCGGTGCGGCTCGTCGCCGACGAGGGTGATGGGGCCGTCGTGACCGAGGTGGCGCAGCTCCTCAGCGGCTCGGAAGCCGGCCAGCGAGGCGCCGACGATGACGATGCGTTGACCGCCCACCGCGTGGGATCAGTCCTCGATCGAGATGGCTTGCTTCGGGCATCGTCGGACCGCTTCCTCCACCTTGGCCCGCAGGTCCTCGGCCGGCTCCTCCTGGAGCACGTAGAGGAAGTCGTCGTCGCGCACCTCGAACACCTCGGGGGCCGCTTGCATGCAGAGTGCGTTGCTCTCGCACAGGTCGTAGTCGACGACGACGCGCATCTTGTCTCCTCCGGTGGATGGTGGTCGGGATACCGCCCGCGGAACCTACTCTGCCCGGGTCATGCCCTTGACCTCCGACACGCTCCGCTTGAGCGAGGCACGCCGCATCGCCCTCCATGCCCAGGGCTTTGCCGACCCCCGCCCCACCGGGCGCGTCGACCGGAGGCACTTCCGGCGGGTGGTCGACCGGGTCGGGCTCGTGCAGATCGACTCCGTCAACGTGCTCACGCGGTCCCACGAGCTGCCCTTCCTCGCTCGTCTCGGTCCGTATCCCCGACGCGCACTGTCGGACTGGCTGTGGGGCAGCGGTGAGATGTTCGAGTACTGGGGCCACGAGGCGTCGCTGCTCCCCGTGGCGCTGCATCCTCTGCTGCGCTGGCGCATGCAGCAGGACCACGCCTGGGGCGGCATGGTCGACGTCGGAGCCCGGCGGCCGAAGCTCGTCCGCCAGGTGCTCGCAGCGGTGGCCGCGCGCGGACCGGTCACGCTCGCGGAGCTGGAGCACCTTGGTGATGCCAACAAGCGGGCCAAGGCCGCTCCCGGCGACATGTGGAACTGGAGCGAGGCCAAGAAGGCCGTGGAGCTCCTCTTCTGGAACGGCGAGGTCAGCGCGCTGCGGAACCCGGCCTCGTTCGGGCGCCACTACGTGCTGCCCGAGCAGATCATCCCCGCCGCCGTGCTCTCTGCTCCCACGCCGACCGACGACGACGCGCACAAGGCGCTCCTCCTCAAGGCAGCGCGAAGCCACGGCGTGGGGTCAGCGCGCTGCCTGGCCGACTACCACCGCATCAACATCGTTACGGCCCGCCGCCTCCTCGCCGAGCTGGTCAGCGACCGTGCCCTGCGCCCGGTCGAGGTGGAGGGGTGGCGCCGACCCGCCTTCCTGCACCCGGGGGCGGTCCTGCCCCGGTGGGTGCGGGCGTCAGCGCTGCTCTCACCGTTCGACTCGCTCGTGTGGGAGCGGGCCCGCGTCGAGGCGCTCTTCGGGTTCCGGTACCGCATCGAGATCTACATCCCCAAGGCCCAGCGCGTGCACGGGTACTACGTGCTCCCGTTCCTGCACGACGGCTCGCTCGTCGCCCGAGTCGACCTCAAGGCTGATCGCCAGGCCGGGGTGCTTCGGGTTCGCGGCGCCTACGCCGAGACGACCTTCGACACCGACCGATCACTCGAGGCGCTGCGCCATCGCCTGGTGGAGCTGGCGGCCTTCCTCGATCTCGGCGACGTGACCGTCGAGCCCAACGGCGACCTCGCCCCCGCCCTCACCAACATCTTCTGTGTGCACTGAGCCACGAATGGCGTGGGTGCGTGCACACAGAAGCGGGTGGGGTCAGCGGCGGGTGAGCACGTCGACGCCATCGGCGGTGACGAGGAGGGTGTGCTCGAACTGCGCGGTGCGGCGACGATCGACGGTGACGGCCGTCCAGCCGTCGTCCCAGAGGTCGTGCTCCCACGCGCCGACGGTGATCATGGGCTCGATCGTGAAGGTCATGCCCTGCTCGATCGGCATCGTGAGCCGGGGCTCGTAGTAGTGCGGGACGTGCAGGTCGGTGTGGAACTGGGTGCCGATGCCGTGGCCGACGAAGCTGCGCACCACGCCGAACCCGTTGCCCTCGGCGTGCTCCTGGATCGCCTTGCCGATCACGTTGAACGGGGCGCCCGGACGGACGGTGGCGATGGCCCGCTCGAGGCACTCGCGCGTGACCTCGATGAGGCGACGGCTCTGGTCGTCGATGTTGCCGACGGCAAAGGTGGCGTTGGTGTCGCCATGGACGCCGTCGAGGAAGATCGTGACGTCGAGGTTGACGATGTCGCCGTCGAGCAGAGCACGATCGTCGGGGATCCCGTGGCAGATCACCTCGTTGACCGAGGTGCAGAGCGACTTGGGGAACCCGCTGTAGTTGAGCGGGCTGGGGTAGCCGCCGCGGTCGATGCAGGCCTGGTGGCAGACGGCGTCGAGCTCATCGGTGGTGACGCCGGGCCGGATGGCAGCGGCTGTCTCCGCCAGCACCTCAGCGGCGGCCTTCCCGGCCCTCCGCATCCGCTCGATCACTTCGGCCGACTGCACAGGGCTCTCCGGGATCCGCACCGGCTCCCCTGACTCGGCGTAGGGCGGCCGGGGGATCTCGGCAGGCACCGCACGGGTGGGGCTCACGCGCCCCGGACGGATCCGATCCGTGGTCGCCTTGTGGCAGCGCTTGAACTTCTTGCCGCTCCCGCACCAGCAGGGGTCGTTCGCCTTGAGCACCCCATGGCTGCTGGTCGTGATCGTCATGACGTCCAAGGCTACCGGCGGTGGCGCCCGTTGGTCCGTGCCAGCATGGCTCCGATGATGCCCCTCGACCCGCTCCCACCCGTGGGCATCGAGGCCGTGGAGCTGGTGACAGTGCGCCTGCCCCTCGCAACGCCGCTGCGATCGGCGTCGAGTCGGCGGATCGAGCGAACGGTGCTCCTCGTGCACGTCATCGCGGCGGAGGCCGAGGGATGGGCCGAGTGCGTGGCCGAGGTGGAGCCCACCTACGCCCCCGAGTTCGTGGAGGGGGCGGCGTTGGTGCTGCGTCACCACCTGTTGCCGCGGGCGTGGGCGGGGCCCACCGGCGATGCGCTCGCGCTGGGGCCACACCTCGACGTCGTGCGGGGGCACCCCATGGCGCGAGCGGCCCTCGAGCTGGCCATCCTCGACGCCCAGCTGCGCGCCGCTGAGCGCTCGCTGGCGTCGTGGCTCGGTGCCACCGCCGCCTCGGTCGAGGTGGGCGCCTCGCTCGGTCTCCACGACGCCGTCGCCTCGCTCCTGGCTGAAGCCGACCAGGCCATCGCCGCTGGCGCCGCCCGCCTCCGCGTGAAGATCGCGCCCGGGCATGCGCTCGAGCCACTCCTCGCGCTGCGGGATCACGTGGGCGCCGACCTGGCCCTCCAGGCCGACGCGAACGGCACGTTCCATGCCAGCCACCCCGACCACATGGGCGAGCTCGAACGGCTCGACGCGGTGGCGCTGACCTGCCTCGAGCAACCCCTGGCCCCCGATGACCTCGTGGGCCACGCCCGCCTCGCCCTTCGCCTGCGCACGCCGATCTGCCTCGACGAGTCGATCACCTCGCTGGCCACCCTCGACGCAGCCGTGGCCCTCGGCGCGTGCGGGATCCTGTGCCTGAAGCCGGGCCGGGTCGGGGGGTGGGTGACGGCGCGAGCGATCCACGATCGATGCGTCGACCTCGGCCTGCCGGTGTGGGTGGGCGGGATGCTCGAGACGGGCATCGGACGAGCGGCCAACCTCGCGGTGGCCGCCCTCCCGGGGATGACCCTCCCGCCGGACATCGACCCGCGCGGCCGCTTTCGGCCCGACCTGGCCGATCCCCGTCTGCCCGGTCCCGACGGTCGGGTCGCGGTACCCGACGAACCGGGTACCGGCGCGACACCGAGCGCCGATCTCCTCATCGGCGCGGACATCGTGCGATCGTTGGCACCGTGAACGCCGCCAGCTCCTCCGACGCAGCCAGCACCTCTGCCACCGTCACGATCGACGACGTGCGCGCTGCCGCCGAGCGCATCGCCGGGGCCGTGGAGCGCACGCCCAGCGCCCGTTCGCAGACCCTGAGCGCCGTGCTCGGCACGGACATCGTCGTGAAGTTCGAGAACCTGCAGTTCACCGCCGCCTTCAAGGAGCGCGGGGCGCTCAACAAGCTGCTCACGCTCACCACGGAGGAGCGGGCGTGTGGCGTCGTCGCCATGTCGGCTGGCAACCACGCGCAGGCGGTGGCGCGGCACGCCACCCGGCTCGGCATCGACGCCACCATCGTGATGCCCGCCGCCACCCCGTTCGTGAAGGTGCACCGCACCGAGGTGCTCGGCGCGCGGGTCGTGCTGCACGGCAACGACCTTGCCGACGCCGCCGAGGAGGTCCAGCGGATCATCGAGGCCGAGGGACGCGTGTTCGTCCACCCCTACGACGACCCAGCCGTGATCGCTGGGCAGGGCACCGTCGCCCTCGAGCTGCTCGAAGACCACCCCGACCTCGACGCGCTCCTCGTCCCGGTCGGAGGTGGCGGCCTCATCGCGGGCATGTCGGTAGTGGCGCGCGCGCTGCGTCCGGCCATGACGATCATCGGCGTCCAGAGCGACAGGTGGCCGTCGATGCTGTCAGCCACCACGAGCCAGCACCTCGCGGTCGGCGGTCCCACGATCGCCGAGGGCATCGCCGTGCCGGTGGCCGGCACGCACACCACGCCGCTCATCGCGGCCAACGTGGATCAGATCGTCACCGTCACCGAGGAGTCCTTCGAAGAAGCGGTGAACCTCCTCCTCGAGATCGAGAAGGTCGTCGTGGAAGGAGCCGGAGCAGCGGGCATCGCGGCGCTGCTCGAGCACCCCGGCCTGCTCGCCGACCGCCACGTTGGTGTGGTGCTGAGCGGCGGCAACGTCGACCCCCGGCTCCTTGCCTCGGTGATCATGCGCGGCCTCGTCCGCTCAGGTCGGCTGACGCGCCTCCAGATCCAGATCCCCGATCAGCCCGGCGTGCTCGGCCAGGTGACCACGATCGTCGGCCACGCCGGCGCCAACATCGTGGAGATCGTCCACGACCGCATGTTCCTCGACGTCCCGGCACGCTCCGCCGAGCTCGAGGTGGTGATGGAGACCTTCGACCACGATCACGTGAAGCGCGTCATCGCCGCCCTCGCCGCCCAGGGCTTCGCGGCGCGCGTCGGCGACGTCACCTTCGGCCCCCGTTGACCGCGCATACAGCTTCTGTGTGCCGGGAACCACGCCATCCGTGGCTCTGGGCACACAGAAGCCGTGGGGTGGGGTGCGGTGGTGGGGCCTTCAGGTGAGCAGGGTGTCGCGGAGGCGGGCGACGGTGTCGTCGGCCACGCCGAGGTGCTCGGCCAGGCCGAGCATCGAGCCGAACCGTGCATCGACGACGTCGAGGAACCCGGCCATGGCCTCAGCCGGTGCTTCGAGGTACTCGGGCGGCTGGCTGGTCATGGCATCGATGGCGTCGGGGTACTCGAGGGTGAGCCAGTCGACGAAGGCGGCCATGGCACCGGCGGTGGCGTGGTAGTCGGCCACGATCTCGTGACGCTCCACGCCGACGAGGCCCAGCAGCACCGCGGCCACCACGCCGGTGCGGTCCTTGCCGGCCGCGCAGTGGAACAGCGCGGGAGCGCCCTCGGCCACGAGCTCTACGATCGCGGCCAGCGACTCGGCGCCGTCGGTGAGCATGTCGACGTAGCGGTCGCGGAGGAAGTCGGCGGCGCCGGTGGTGGCAACCAGCTCGTCGTCGGACCAGATCCGTCGGATCATCGGCAGCGAGTGCCACTCGACGGGGTACTCCTCCACGGGGAAGCGGCCGCTGCGGCCGATCTCGCCCGACGTGCGGAGGTCGATCACGGTGCGAAGACCGAGGCCACGGGCTACCTCGAGGTCGTCGTCGCGCAGGCGATGCACGCCATCGCCACGGAACAGGCGTCCACGCTGAACCACACGATCGTCAGCCGTGCGCAGCCCGCCGAGATCGCGCACGTTGAACACGAGGCGCAGCTCGATCGTGCGGTCGAGGGCGGTTGAGTCGGGCGCGTAGCCGTCGGGGGCGGTGGTCACGAGCGTTCAGGGTACCGGCGTCGGATGACGATGCCGCTGACCCTCGATGGCGTCCGTGTGGCGATCAGGTGGACGGCGGGTGACGCCGCCGCGCAGACTCGGCGCCATGTCGATCCGGGGCAAGGCAGTGATCGTGGGCGCCTACGAGCACCCGAGACGGGAGATCCCGGACCGCACGATCGCCCAGATCCACCGCGAGGTCGCGGTGGGTGCCCTCACCGACGCGGGCCTCACGCTCGCCGACGTGGACGCCTACTTCTGCGACTCCACGGCTCCCGGCTTCGGCCCTGTTTCGATGGCGGAGTACCTCGGGCTGGCGGCTCGCTACGTCGACTCCACCGAGACGGGGGGCAGCTCGTACCTCGCCCACGTCGGCCACGCCGCCGCCGCCATCGCGGCGGGCAAGTGTCGGGTGGCGCTCATCACGCTGGCCGGGCGGCCCCGCACGGGGGGCTCGATGCCCGGCGGCGCACAGCGGATGATGGACTCGCCCGAGGCGGGCTTCGAGCAGGTGGGCATCTCGAGCCCCGTCGGCAACTACGCGCTGTCCGCTTCGCGGCACATGCACGAGTTCGGCACCACGAGCGAGCAGCTGGCGTGGATCAAGGTGGCCGCCTCCGAGCACGCCCAGCACAACCCGAACGCGCTCCTCCAGACACCGGTGACCGTCGACGACGTGCTCGCATCGCCCCTGGTGGCTGACCCGTTGCACCGGCTCGACTGCTGCGTGGTGACCGACGGCGGGGGCGCCCTCGTTGTGGTGCACCCTGACGTGGCCCGCAGCCTCGGACGAGCGGGGGCGACGCTGCTCGGCCATGGCGAGGCCCTCAAGCACACCGACGCCGGCCGGATCGACCTCACCTACTCGGCGGCGCGGTGGAGCGGCCCGGCGGCATTCACCGAGGCAGGGGTGACGCCGAACGACATCCAGTACGCGTCCATCTACGACAGCTTCACGATCACGGTGCTCATCGCGCTGGAGGACCTCGGGTTCTGTGAGAAGGGGCGCGGCGGCGCCTTCGTGGCCGACGGTGCCCTGCGCAGCCCGGGCGGTCGGCTGCCGTTCAACACCGACGGCGGTGGCCTCTGCAACAACCACCCCGCCAACCGCGGCGGCATGACC
>JBKJIE010000053.1:0-19133 GCA_046598715.1 Acidimicrobiales bacterium
CAACAACCAGGTCGGCTTCACGACCAACCCTGACTCCGCTCGCTCCAGTCAGTACTCCACCGACGTGGCCAAGATGATCCAGGCGCCGATCTTCCACGTCAACGGCGACGACCCCGAGGCGTGCGCCCGCGTCGGTCGCCTCGCCATGGACTACCGGCAGGAGTTCCACCGGGACGTCGTCGTCGAGATGGTCTGCTACCGCCGGTTCGGACACAACGAGGCGGACGACCCGAGCCTCACCCAGCCGCTGATGTACGAGCGCATCAAGAACCGCCGCAGCGTCCGCAAGCTCTACGTGGAGAGCCTGGTCCGGCGCGGCGACATCACGGTCGAGGAGGCGGAGGCCGCGCTCGGGGAGTTCTCCAAGCACCTCGCCGAGGCCCTCGAGCAGACCCGGGCCGCCGCCCCCCCGAAGCTCGTGGTCCTGCCGCCGCCGCCGCGGCCCGCGCCGCTGCTGCCGCCGGCGAAGACGGCGGTCGACGCCGAGACCATCGAGAAGGTCGTGACCGCGATGTTCGCGGTCCCGGACGGGTTCTCCGTGCACCCGAAGCTCCAGAAGGTGCTGGACACCCGCAAGCACCTCTGGGAGTCGGGGCAGGCCGACTGGGCGATGGGCGAGCAGCTGGCCTACGGCACGATGCTCGCCGAGGGCCACGACGTCCGCCTCGCCGGCCAGGACACGCGGCGGGGCACGTTCAGCCACCGCCATGCCGTGCTGATCGACCACACCAACGGCGAGGAGCATGCGCCGCTCGCGCACCTGGGCCCGGAGCAGGGGAAGTTCTGGATCTACGACTCGCTCCTGTCCGAGTACGCCGGCCTTGGCTTCGAATACGGCTACTCAGTGGTGGCCAAGGAGTCGCTGGTGGTGTGGGAGGCGCAGTTCGGGGACTTCTGGAACGGCGCCTCCACGATCGTCGACCAGTTCATCGTCGCGGCCGAGGACAAGTGGAACCAGACGTCCGGCCTGGTGATGTACCTGCCCCACGGCTACGAGGGTCAGGGGCCGGAGCACTCCTCCGCTCGCGTCGAGCGGTTCCTCACGCTGTGCGCCGAGGACAACATCCAGGTGGTGAACTGCACGCAGGCGTCGCAGATCTTTCACGTGCTGCGCCGTCAGGAGCATCGCTCGGTTCGCAAGCCGCTCGTGATCTTCACCCCCAAGTCGGGGCTGCGCGCCAAGGCCACCCGATCGTCGGCCGACGATCTGCTCGAGGGCTCCTTCCGGGAGACGATCGACGATGCCGGCGTGACGGATCCGTCGTCGGTGCGGCGCGTGGTGCTGGCCACCGGCAAGGTCGGTCAGGAGGCGCTCGCCGCCCGCGACGCGGCGGGCGCGCCCGTTGCGGTCGTGCGAGTGGAGCAGCTCTATCCGTGGCCGTTCGAACAGATCGAGGCCATCGTCGCCGGCTATCCGAATGCGGCAGACATCGTCTGGCTGCAGGAGGAGCCCGAGAACATGGGCGCCTGGAACTTCGTGAAGGGCCGGCTGTACGAGTGCTTCGACGGGTCGCACAAGATCCGCCGCGTTTCGCGCTACGAGTCCGGCAGCCCGGCCACCGGCTCGCACGGCGTGCACGCCCAGGAGCAAGCCCAGCTGCTCGAGAGCGCCCTGTCCGTCGGCTGACGTCGTGCGGCGCCGTTCTCGGGCGGGAAACCCGTCCGGGGGGCGGGAAGATCGCCCGAGAACGCCCTTGGGGATGCGCGGCCGCGGCGGCTTGTCACACGTCGCTGCGATCCTGACCGGATGACGACCACCGACCACCTCATCCACCGCCACGCCCGGCTTGGCCTCGTGACTCGTCCCCGTCTGATCGCCCTGGGTGTCTCCGAGGAGCAGATCCTCGGGCGGGTCGACCGGGGGTCGCTGCGATCGGTTCATCCAGGGGTGTACGCCACGTTCGGCACACCGCTGCGCTACGACGCGCGCGTGCTGGCGGCATGCTTTGCGGCCGGCGAGGGCGCGGTGGCGTCGCACCGCAGCGCGCTCGCCTTGTGGGGCCTGCTCGATGGTGAGCCGCCGCTCGACATCACCGCGCCGCGGTCGTCCCACCCCGACCCGGACGGGTTCGTACTGCACCGTCCGAACCAGCTGCGCCCTAACGCCGGCGTCGAGCTGCCGCGCCACCTCGTGGGCGATTGCGTGGAGCGCGCGCTCATGTCGCGCCTCGTCACGGTGAAGGGGCTGCGAGTGATCCTCGCCGAACTCGGTGGGCGTGGCCGTACGGGCACCGCCGCACTGCGCCACCACCTCGACCAGCGCGCGCTGGGCGACCGCCGCCCGGAGAGCATGATCGAACCACTGATGGCTCGGCTCCTCTACGCCGACCTGGGCATCGGCCCGATCGAGTACCAGCCCACCCTCGTGCTCGACCGAGTGGAGCTGCGGCCCGACTTCTTGGTCACGCGAGCGATGGCCGCCGTGGAGGTCGACGGTCTCGATGCTCACGGGAGTCGCGAGTCGCTCGACCGAGACCTGGCCCGACAGAACCTGCTCGTCCGCCACGGCTACCTCGTGCTCCGCTACACCACCACGCACCTACGCCGCCCCGCTCTGGTCGCCAGGGAGATCGTTGCCACCTGCCGTCAGCGCATCGCGGACCTCGATCGGATCACGGCGGCGTAGCCCCGAGTTCGCCGAAGCAGTGCCACGAGAACGCCCGTCGAGCACGATGGCGGCATGGGGTCGGTGCGACGTCGGTGGATCGCGGTGCTCTACGTCGCGTCGGTCGCGGTCGCCGGCTGCGCGAGCGATGCGGGCAGCTCGACCACCCCAGAGACTGGCTCGAGGACGTCGTCGCCGTTCAGCGTCGGCGAGGTGCCGGCGGGCTACGAGCTGGTGACCGCGGGGATGGGCACGCGGGTGGGAGAGTGGGGCGACGACTCCACCGGCACCGTCGAGCCGTACACCGTGCTGTCCCCCGATGGTCACGCCGACCATCCGGATGTGGTGCTGGTCTCCATCACCGGGTTCGAGGGGTACGAGGGCGGGCTCGCGCAAGCCGCAGGGGGGTACCTCTCCCCGGACCGCGAGGAGCTGACGATCGACGGGACGGAGGCGATGTACTCGCCGGCCACGCAGGACGCCCGAGGTGCCCACTGGGCTGACCTTGTGGTGGTGCGGCGCGCCGACCTCGCCGTGCGCGTCTCGTCGCCCTCGGCCAGCAAGGCGGAGCTGACGTCGATCGCAGCACGCGTCGTGGTGCCCGACGACCACACCAAGGCTCCCACCGTCCCCGATCCGCCGCAGGGGCTGCGGGTCGTGGGGTCGGTGGACGTCGATGGCGTGCTCGCCGCCGATGCATCTGTTGCGCCGCACACCGACCAGATCCCCGGCCCGCGGTCGGCCCACGCAGCGGGGTGGGTCCGCGCTGGATCGGACGAGGCGGATCACCTCGCCGTGCTCACGGTCCCGGGCGCATCGCTCGACCTCGTCGCCCTGTCGGTGAGGGTGCAGCCCGACATCGTCACTCGCACCTCGCACGAGCGCACCGTGGACGGGCGTCCGGGGCTCGTGCTCGATGAGGCCTGGGAGGGGTACTCCGTCGCGAGGCGGTCCGTCTTCCTCGACGCAGGCTGGGGCGATGTGGTGGTGGTGAGCGCCACGGGCGAGACGGTTCCCGCCGAAGAGGAGCTCGTGACCATGGCCGCTTCCGTGCAGCCGACCGACGACGCCTCCTGGGAGCGCTTCCTGGTCGAGGCCGCCGGCGGACCCGGCGTCCATGCCGACCCTGATCGGCACGAGCTCGCCCGCGGACGGATTGGTGAGCTCGAGTGGCTCCTCCAGGACGGCCCGCCGGGGGGTGGGATCGTGTCGTCGTCCGAGACTGACCCGCACAGCCTGCGGGGCGTCGACCCGTGCCTGAAGCTGTCCGACCGCCGTCGGGCCTGCACCGGGGCCGGGTTCTCGGGCACGGAGGACGACTGGTACGCGTTCGCGGTGGGTGGGGCGCCCGACTCGAGAGGACTGTCGTTCGTCATCGTCAGCACCACCGTCGAGGCGGCGACCCTACGCATCACGAGGTCGACGTCCACCGGTTCGGCCGCGCTGGTGCCGGTGCCGGCCGGCGGGCTCTGGGGCGCGGTCGTGTTCGTCGACGACCCCGGAGGACCTGTCTGCGATTCGGGGACGCCCGCCCCGCACCAGATGCGCATCGAGCTGCTCGACCCCCGGGGCACGCCCGTCGGGTGCCTGAGCGGGAGCGGCGTCACATCTCCCGTTGGGGCCTGATCGCGCGTCCCCAACGAGGGGTTGGGTCAGCCCAGCGGGAAGCCGACCGCTTGCTCGAGCTGCGCCAGGGCGACCGCTGGGTCGATCACCTTGATCGTGGTCATGCCCATGGCGGCCGCGGGCTTGAGGTTCACGCCGAGGTCGTCGAGGAAGACCGCATCGCGCGGTTCCACGCCAGCGAGCTCGCACGCGATCTCGTAGAAGCGCGGGTCGGGCTTGCGCACACCGACCTTGCTCGACTCCACGATGTGATGGAAGAGCGAGAACACCTCGTCGAGGTGCGCGTGGCGCTCGTCATGGCCGGGTCCGGGGTGCGGCGTCCAGTTGTTCGTGAGGCATGCGGTGACGAGGTGCTCGCGACAGCGGCGCACGGCGGTGACCATCGCGGGTCGGATCTCGCCGGAGAGCAAGGGCATGAGCTCCCGCGCCGACATCTCGTGTCCGGCGGCGCGGCACTCGGCCTCGAAGAGCTCACAGAACTCGTCGAACGTGACGCTGCTCCGCTCGAAGCGCGCCCACGCGTTCGTGTCGGGGTTGGTCGAGTTGATCGTGCGGATGAAGTCGCGCGGCAGTGCGTTGCGCTCCTCGAAGCGGTTGAACGCTTCGAACGGGCTCGAGAGGATCACGCCGCCGAAGTCGAAGAACGCCGCCTTGATCGTCACGAGATGAGCAGGTCCTTGGCGAGGACCTCCCACATGTCGGTGGACAGACGAAGCGACTCGACGTCGACGCGCTCGTCGTCGCCATGGAACATCGAGCCGTAGTCCTCGAACGAGAGGTTGGTGGAGAACAACCCGAACCCGTAGGACGTGGTGCCGAGGCGACGGAAGAACCGCGCGTCGGTGGCACCGACGGTCATGTAGGGCACGATCGTCGATCCTTCGTAGAAGCGCTGCGTGATGCGCGCCAACGAGTCCCACAGCGGCGTGTCGATGGGTGACTCGGTGGAGGGGTCGTCGTGCGAGCCGATCAGCTCCACCTTGGGAGCGAGATCGCCGAGCGCCTCGTCGAGCATGGCGCGCACCTCGGCCTCGCCGTGACCGGGCAGCGTGCGGATGTCGATCTGCAGGTCGACGCGGTCGGGGATCACGTTGATCTTCGTGCCGCCGTGGGCGATGGTCGGCGCGAACGTCGTGTGCGTGCAGGCGTGGAACTGTCGACCCATGCCGGCGGGCAGCGCATCGCAGGCGTCGAGGAAGCGGTCGGGGTCGAGCAATGGCCCCACCAGCTCCTCGGGGTAGTCCATGCCCTCGAGGAACTTCCGCCAGATGGCGTGGATCTCGGTGCGGGGCTGGTACTCGGCGATGCGCTGGACGACGGCAGCCGCCGTGACCAGGGCGTTGTCGGTCTTGTAGGGCTGGGAGCCGTGGCCCGGCGTGCCACTGACCCGCAGTTGCGCCCAGTGGCTGCCCTTCTCCGCAACGATCACGGGCAGCTTCAGGCCCGTGGGACTGGGGATCGGGATGCCGCCCGACTCGGTGATCACGTAGTCGGCCCGCACTGCGTCGGCCTCGTGGTCGACGAGGTGCCCTGCTCCCATCGAGCCGAGCGCCTCCTCATCGGCGACGGCCAGGTAGATCAGCGTGCCCGCGGGACGGAACCCATCACGGGCCAGTCGCTTGGTCGCCACGGCCATCGATGCCGTGAGGTTGAGCATGTCGACCGCACCGCGTCCCCACACCTCGCCGTCGATCAGCTCGCCTCCGAAGGGGTCGTGCGTCCACCCGTCCGCGTTCACTGGCACGACATCGGTGTGGCCCATCAGCAGCAGCGTGGGTGCATGTGGATCGCTTCCTTCGATGCGCGCGACGAGGCTCGTGCGACCCGGCTCGGGTTCGTAGCGCTCGAGGTCGATGCCGTCGCCTTCGAGATACGACTCGAGCACATCCGCGCTTCGCACCTCCTGTCCCGATGTCGCGGTGCCATCGTTCACGCACGCGTTTCGGATGAGGTGCTGCAGCAGATCCGTGACCTCGTCGCTCATCGCGTGCAACCTAGTTGGACGTCGCGCACGAATTTCTTGTGCGCGATTGCTGGCGCGCGCGATAGATCTGTTGCACCATCCTCAAGTGATCGCGACACAACTGGTTGACTTGCTGTTCGAATGACCGTCAACCACGTCGTCGTAGACGGCTCGAACCTCGCCACCGAAGGGCGCACGCTGCCGAGCTTGCAACAGCTCGATGACGCCGTGCGTTCCTACATCGATCAGTTCGGTCCGAAGAACGTCACGGTGATCGTCGACGCGTCGTTCCCGAACCGCATCGACGACTCCGAGCGCGCCACGTTCGAAGAAGCGCTCGTCGCGGGCGAGCTCATCGCTCCGCCGGCCGGTGTGATCGGTCGTGGCGATGCCTTCCTGCTGCAGATCGCCGACCGCGCCGACGCCGTCGTGCTGTCGAACGACTCCTTCCAGGAGTTCCACGGCCAGTACGGGTGGCTCTTCGATCAAGGGCGCCTCATCGGTGGCAAGCCCGTGCCGCACGTCGGCTGGGTGTTCATGGAGCGCTCGCCGGTGCGCGGACCGCTCAGCCGCAGATCGATGAGCGATGCGAAGAAGTCGGCCAAGAAGGCCGCCGCCAGCGGCACCACGTCATCCTCCACCACACCTTCTTCAACCGCCGCGGCGCCCGCGCGCAGAGCGAGAGCAGCCAAGGAACCCGCGAAGGGCGCGGAGAAGCAGGTGTCGAAGCGCGGCACGCGCGGCACGCGCGGACGTGGCGGTTCCGGCGAGACATCAGCACCGGTACCGGCAGCGGTGCCAGCACCTGCGCACCACGCCGAGCTCGCCGTGTCTGCCGAGGTCGACGGCCGGGGTGGCCGACGCCGTCGGGGAGCATCGAGCGGCGGTGGTGGTGGCAGCGGGGTGCAGCCCTACAACGACGCGCTGCCGTTCATCGAGTTCGTGTCGGCGCACCCTGTGGGCTCCACGGTGACCGGTGAGGTCGAGAAGTTCGCCTCGCACGGCGCCTACGTCCATGCCGATGGCGCCCGCGCCTACCTCCCCCTGAAGCACCTCGGTGATCCCCCGCCGCGCAGCGCCCGAGAGGTGCTGAGCTTCGGAGAGACCTACACGTTCGTGGTCCATGCGTTCGACACGCCCAGGCGCGGCGTCGACCTGACCATGCCAGATGTCGTGGTTGTCACAGCGGGAGATCTCGCAGCGGCAGCCTCGGCAAGTGGTCCCGTACCAGACCAACTGACAGAGGAGGAACGGGTGGCACCTGCCAAGAAGAAGGCCGCAGCCAAGAAGGCTCCGGCCAAGAAGAAGGCCGCGGCCAAGAAGGCTCCGGCCAAGAAGAAGGCCGCGGCCAAGAAGGCCCCAGCAAAGAAGAAGGCGGCCAAGAAGAAGGCGCCTGCCAAGAAGAAGGCAGCGAAGAAGCGCTGACCACTCGAGTGGGGCCGGGTCGATGTGCCACGTGCACGCTGACCCGGCCCCTCCCGCGCCTGAGACCGGTGCGTCGGCGGTAGCGTCGCCCGGTGCGCCTCGCGACCTGGAACGTGAACTCGCTCAAGGCCCGCCTCGAACGGGTGGAGGAGTGGTTGGTCACGTGCCAGCCCGACGTCGTCTGCATGCAGGAGACGAAGCTGGCCGACACGGCCTTCCCTGCGATGGCGTTCTCCGCCCTCGGCTACGAGAGCGCGCACCATGGTGAGGGGCGCTGGAACGGCGTCGCCATCCTCAGTCGAGTCGGGCTCGACGATGTGGTGATGGGGTTCGCGCCCGACGCCAACACCCCTGATCCCGAGGCTCGGCTGATCACCGCGACGTGCGGGGGAGCGCGCGTGATGAGCGCGTACGTACCCAATGGCCGGGCTCTCGACCATGAGCACTACCAGTACAAGCTTCGTTGGCTCGAGCGTCTGCTGGGGCACCTCGATCGCACCAGTGATCCAGAGCGACCGACAGCGTTGTGCGGCGACTTCAACGTGGCGCCGGCCGACATCGATGTGTGGGATGCGGCGGCACTGGTCGACGCCACCCATGTGAGCGAGCCCGAGCGCAAGGCCCTCGGCCAGCTTCTCGACTGGGGGCTGCACGACGTGTTCCGCGACAAGTTCCCCGACACGGAGCGGCTCTACTCCTGGTGGGACTACCGCGCAGGCAACTTCCACAAGGGCATCGGGATGCGCATCGATCTCGTGCTCGCGTCCGCGTCATTGGCGCAGCGCGTCGAGTGGACGCTCGTCGACCGCAACGCGCGCAAGGGCAAGCAACCGTCAGACCACGCTCCGGTTGTCGTGCAGTTCGCCGAGGACTCGACATGAGTGGCGATCTGGGTGGGCTCGCCCCAGGGTCACCGGATTGGGCCAGGCGCCTGAACGAGCTCCGCGACCTCGACCTGACCCCGAGGCGAACGGAGCTGATCCGTCTCTCCGAGGCCGTCCGCGGGGTGCTGCACCGCCTCGTGCAGACGAGCGCGCCGGTCGACCTGATAGCGGAGGCTGCCGATCAGGTCGAGGCGGTGGCGGCGCTGCTCGCCGACTACGGCTCGGCGCCGACGTACGAAGGGTTCGCCGAGTCGGCCAACGCGGGGGAGCCCTTCGCCTTCTTCGACCACAGCCCGATGCTCGGCCGAGCCAACCCGCTGGCCCCGCCGATTGAGCTCTCGTTCGAGGACGGCCGCATATTCGGGCGAGCCACCTTCGGCGCCGCCTACGAGGGCCCACCTGGTTGTGTCCACGGCGGCTACATCGCGGCGGCATTCGACGAGGTGCTCGGCTCCACCCAGTCGCTCTCGGGCTCGCCCGGCATGACCGGTCGGCTCACCGTGCACTATCGCTCGCCCACGCCGCTACATGCGGAGCTGCGGTTCGAAGGCACGCTGGATCGGGTCGACGGCCGGAAGATCCACACGAGCGGCCGGCTGTTCGCCGGTGACGTGCTCTGTGCCGAGGCCGAGGGGCTCTTCATCTCGATCAACTTCGCGAAGTTCGCCGAGCTCAAGGCCCGGCGCGAAGAGCGCGCGCAGGCAGAGTCAGGCTGAGCTGGCTGAGGTGGCCGTGCTGAGGTGGTCGTGTTGAGGTGGCCGTGCTGAGCTGACTTCAGGGGGCGAGGAACGCGTCCACCACGGCCACCTCGTCGTCGAGGTGTTCCCGCAGACCGGACACGATGGCGTTCTCGACGGCACCCGCCATCAGCAGTGCCCGCACCTTGATCTCGCCCTCGCAGTGGCGACGCGTGCCGCCGCCGTCGGCCTCGAAGCGGTACGAGCCAGTGCAGCGGAACCGGTCGCCGTAGTGATCGGGCACCATGCGAAACGAGGTGGTGCGCGACGAGAGGTCGTGCACCGCGTGCTCCACCCAGGTGAGGCGCTCAGGGTCGAGCACCGCCCGCGCGGCTGAGGACAGCTGGCCGTTGAAGCGATAGCGGATCTGGAGCAGCACCTCGTCGCCGCTCGCCTCGTGCGAGACGACCTCGGGCCGCGACATCTTGGGCAGGTCCTGGAAGGCCAAGTAGAGGTCGGGGTCAGCGTAGGCCCGGGCCACGGCGTCGGGTGGGGCGCTGAAGTGCTGGTCGATCGTGAACCTCACGGTTGGCTCCTCGTGTCGACGGATGGGTCGAGCGCGTCGAGCATGTCGGGCCCGAAGCGGCTGGCGAGGATGGCGCCGACGCCGTGGATCGCGCCGAGCTCGTCGAGGTTCCTCGGGTGCGCCGACGCGATCCGCGCCAAGACGTGGTCGGGGAGCACGGTGGCGGGCTCGACCCGCGCCGCCCGCGCCGCCGTGTCGCGCCACCGATGCAGGGCGTCGAGGCCCGGCACCCCGGCGTGGCGTGCTGTGCCGAGCAGTGCCCGTTGCTCGGCGACCTGCTCGGCCCAGTCCTCCACCGGCGGCGCGGCGATGCGCTGCTGGTGCGCACCTCGCTGCGTTGCACCTCGCAGTTGGGCTCCGTCCGCGGTGGACCGCTGCTGATGGACGATCGGATCGAGCAGCGGGGATCGCCGTCGCTCGACGACCTTGGCCGAGAACGTGCGCTGCTCAGCCCACGTGATGCGGAGCTCGCTCTGGGCGCGGGTCATGGCGACGTAGAGAAGCCGTGCCTCCTCGGCGCGTGCCGCTGCCGTCTTGGCATGGGAGATGGGCACGTAGCCGTCCTCGATGCCAGCGAGGTGCACGGCCACCCATTCGAGTCCCTTGGCGGCATGGAACGTGGCGACATCGATGGCGTCGCCGCCCCTTGTGGTGTCGCCCTCGGACTGCACCGTCGCCGTGAGCCAGCGTGCGAACCCGTCGGCGCGCCCCATGGGGTCGAGGCGGAGGTAGTCGCGGCCCATGCGCAGGAGGGTGGCGGTGGCATCCGCTCGCTCCGCCCTCGCTTCGTAGGCGAGGGCCGCGAGCGTCGGGTCGACATCCGGATCGTCCTCGAGCTCGACGGGCGCCTCGAGCTGCAGCTCGAGATCCGAGAGGGCCGTGCCGAGCGGTGTGGTGGCGGAGCGCAGGTCGCGCAGGGCGCCGCGGATCTCGGGGCGGTCGAGGAACGCCGCACCGCCCCGGATGCGGTGGGGGATCCCTGATTCCCGGAGCGCCTCTGTGAGCAGGTTGGTCTGCGCGTGCGTGCGCACCAGCACCGCCTGGTCCGACCAGGGTCGGCCTGGCGCGTGCGCGAGGCGCACGGCGCGCGCCACCGCGATGGCCTCGGCCCGATCGGTGGCGTGGGCGGACAGGTGGGGCTCGGGACCATCTGGCCGTCTCGCCTCCACCTGTTGAGCAGGCTGGCGCGCGCCGCGCAGCACCCGCGTCGCGGCGTCGAGGATCTGTGGGGTCGACCGATAGCTGCACACGAGCTCGATGACCTGTGCAGGCGGCCAGTGGCGGTGGATGTCGAGCAGGAAGCCGGCGTCGGCGCCGTTCCAGCCGTAGATGGCCTGTTGGGGGTCGCCGACAGCGGTCACGTCGTAGCGGTCGCCGCGCCATGCCTCGAGCAGGCGGAACTGGAGCGGGTTCACGTCCTGCAGCTCATCGACGTAGAGGTGGCGGAACCGCCAGCGCTGCACCGCCGCGAACGTGGCGTCCTCTTCGAGGGCGCGGGCGCAGAGCGCGAGCAGGTCGTCGAAGTCGACGTATCCGCCGCGGCGCTTGCGCGTCTCATAGGCCGCGTAGGCCTCCGCCACGAGCTCTGCTCGCATCCCCGGCTTGTGGGCGGCGGCCACGACCGCCTCGGCGTAGGTGTCGGGTGTGATCATGCGGGCCTTGGCCCACTCGATCTCCGTGGCCAGGTCGCTGATCGTCGAGCGCACGTCCCGACCGGGCACCTTGGGCGCCACCTCGGCCAGCAGCCGCCCCTTGCTGTCGAGCAGCGTCAGCTCCCCGCGGCGCTGGTCGGCCCAGCGGGTGCGCAGCACGCCCCAGGCGACGGCGTGGAAGGTGCCGGCCGTGGTGTCGCCGCGCAGGCCGAGCCGGGCGAGGCGCTCGGTGAGCTCACCGGCGGCCTTCCGGGTGAACGTGAGGGCAAGGACGTGTCGAGGGTCGGCCTCGCCCGTGGCGACCCGGTACGCGATCCGGCGGGTGAGGACCCGCGTCTTCCCTGAACCCGCGGGAGCCAGGATCACGAGCGGCATGGCCGTCGAGGTGACGGCGAGGCGCTGGGTCGCATCGAGCCCATCGAGCAGGGCCTCGGGATCCATGGACCGGACCCTACGCTGCTCGATGTGGTGGACATCCCTCTGGAGCGGTTCGAGGCCCTCGTCGCCGAGGCGCTCGACGGCATCCCGCCGGAGCTGGGACGCCTCATGGACAACGTGGCCGTGTTCGTGGAGGAGGGCAGCCACCGGTCGGGGCTCCTCGGGCTGTACCAGGGGATCCCGCTCACCAAGCGCGACCGTGGGTATGAGGGCATGGTGCTCCCAGACCGGATCACGATCTTCCGCCAGTCGATCCTCGCTCGGTGCGCCACCGAGGCTGAGGTGGTGCGACAGGTGCGCGTGACGGTCATCCACGAGGTGGGTCACCACTTCGGCATCAACGACGCTCGGCTCCGCGAGCTCGGGTGGGCCTGAGCGTTACGCTGCGGCATGCCGTTCTCGCGCAAGCTCCTGAACGACGGGGAGGATGTCGTGCTCGACCTCCACCCGCACTGGGAGTTCCTCGTGAAGCAGGCCACCGTCCTGCTCGCGGCCGTGGTCGTCGGGGTGGTCGTGCTCACCAAGGACCTGCCCGGTTGGGTCGAGGCCACGGTCGGTGTGGCGGTGCTGGCGGCGCTCCTGTGGTTCGGGACCACCTACGCCAAGTGGGTCACCACCAACTTCGTCGTCACGTCCGATCGCCTCATCTACCGACACGGTGTGCTGGCCAAGCACGGCATCGAGATCCCGTTGGAACGCGTGAACACCGTGTTCTTCAGCCAGTCGATCCTCGACCGCGTCGTGGGCTCGGGCGACCTCGTGATCGAGTCGGCCGGTGAGATGGGCCGGCAGAACTTCTCCAACGTGCGCAAGCCGTCAGCCGTCCAGAACGAGATCTACCGCCAGATGGAGCAGAACGAGAACCGCAAGTTCGACCGGATCGGCGCGCGCCAACCGGTCGCCGGAGCCGCTGGCGCGAGCATCCCGGAGCAGATCCAACAGCTCGATGCCCTCCGCCAGCAGGGTGTGCTCACCGAGGCCGAGTTCCAGGCCAAGAAGGCCGACCTCCTGCGCCGCATGTAGTCGATCCCGCACGTGTGTTGACCGCGCGGTCAAGCGACCAGCAGGATGGCCGGATGCCGATCGACGAGCGAATCGCCAAGGTCAACGGGATCGAGATCTGCTTCGAGACGCACGGCGACCCCACCGACGAGCCGATGCTCCTCGTCATGGGCCTCGGCAGCCAGCTCCTCTATTGGCCGATCACCCTCGTCGACGCCCTCGTCGACCGCGGGTTCTACGTGATCCGCTACGACAACCGCGACGTCGGGCTGTCGACGAAGTTCCCGAACGTGCACACAGGCGAGTTCCTCACGACGTTCCTCGCCGCGATGCAAGGCGAAGCCGTCGACGTCCCCTATCGGCTGACCGACATGGCCGCCGACGCGGTCGGCCTGCTCGACACCCTGGACATCGCCTCCGCGCACGTGGTGGGCGTGTCGATGGGCGGGATGATCGCCCAGACGATCGCCATCGAGCATCCCGACCGGGTGCGCACGCTCACGTCGATCATGTCCACCACCGGTGAGCTCGACGTCGGCCAGCCGGCGCCTGAGGCGATGAGCGCGCTCATGGCGCCCGTGCCCACCACCCGCGACGAGGCCATCGAGGCCGGAGTGGCCAGCCGCAAGGTGATCGGCAGCCCCGAGCACTTCGATGAGCCGTTCATCCGCGACCTCTCGGCCCGCGCCTACGACCGGTGCTGGAACCCTGCTGGCACGGCTCGTCACCTGCTCGCCATCGCTGCCTCGGGCAGCCGGGCCGACGCCCTCGCCGAGCTCGATGTGCCGACCCTGGTGATCCATGGCGACAGCGATCCGCTCGTCCGCCCCACCGGTGGTGAGCGCACGGCAGCGCTCATCCCAGGTGCCGAGCTCGTCATGCTCGAGGGCATGGGCCACGACCTGCCGCCGGCCTTCATCGGTCGCATCGTCGAGGCCATCACGGCCCTGGCATCCCGCACGGCCCACGCCTGAACCGTCAAGCCAGATCCCCCCGCCAGATCCCCCCAGCCAGATCCCACGACACGGAGGAACCCCCATGCCCGGACCCCTCGCCGGCCTGAAGATCATTGAGATCGCGGGCATCGGCCCCGGGCCGTTCTGCGCCATGATGCTCGCCGACATGGGGGCCGACGTGGTCCGCGTCGACCGTGCCCAGAACGTGATGGGCGGCGACCCATCCGCTCCTCCCGCCGACGTGCTGAACCGCGGGCGACGCTCCATCGGTGTCGACCTCAAGAACCCCGACGGCGTGGAGGCGGTGCTGTCGCTCATCGAAGCGGCCGACGGCCTCATCGAGGGCTTTCGCCCAGGTGTGATGGAGCGCCTTGGGCTCGGCCCCGACGCGGCGCTGGCTCGCAACCCCAAGCTCGTCTACGGCCGCATGACCGGCTGGGGTCAGGACGGGCCGTACGCGCCCACCGCTGGTCACGACATCAACTACATCGCCCTCGCCGGAGCGCTCGAGCCCATCGGGCGGCGGGGTGAGGCACCTGTGCCGCCTCTCAACCTCGTCGGTGACTTCGGCGGTGGCGGGATGCTGCTCGCCTACGGGCTCGTGTGCGGCCTGCTCAGCGCACAGCGCACTGGTGAGGGTCAGGTCGTCGACGCCGCCATGGTCGACGGCGCGGCGGTGCTCACCACCATGTTCCATGCCTTCCGAGCCATGGGGATCTGGGAGGACGAGCGGGGCACGAACCTGCTCGACACCGGCGCCCACTTCTACGACGTCTACGAGACCGCCGACGGCAAGTACGTGTCGATCGGGTCGATCGAGCCGCAGTTCTACGCCGAGCTGCTCCGTTGCACCGGGCTCGAGGGTGAGGACCTGCCCTACCAGCACGACAAGGGCCAGTGGCCTGCGCTCAAGGAGCGCTTGGCGACGATCTTCGCCACCAAGACCCGTGACGAGTGGTGCGAGATCATGGAGGGCACCGACGTGTGCTTCGCCCCGGTGCTCTCGCTGGCTGAGGCGCCGCAGCACCCGCACAACGTCCATCGGCAGACCTTCCTCGAGCTCGACGGTGTCGTGCAGCCGGCTCCGGCGCCGAGGTTCTCCGGCACGCCTGCCACGGTGCAGCGCCCGCCCTCGCACGCCGGCCAGCACACCGACGAGGTCCTGGCGGAGTGGGGCGTGGAGCCGGCCCGCATCGCCAAGCTGCGGGACGCCAACGCCATCGCCTGAGCCCGCATGGATCGACAACCAGACCGCTAGCGTCGTCGCCATGGCAACGCTGGTCTCGTTCCAAGCCCACCCCGACGACGAGTCGATCGGTGCGGGCGGCATGCTCGCCAAGGCGGCGAAGGCCGGTCACCGCACCGTGCTCGTCTTCGCGACGCGCGGTGAGCACGGCGAGGTCGATGACGGCTTCCTCGAGCCGGGGGAGACCCTCGGCGAGCGACGCACGAAGGAGTGCCTGCGCTCCGCGGAGATCCTCGGCGTCGAGCGGGTGGAGTTCCTCGGCTACGTCGACTCGGGGATGATCGGCACCCCCGAGAACGACCTCCACGGATCCTTCTGGACCGCCCCGGTCGATGAGGCCGCCGAGCAGCTGGCCGCGATCCTCACCGAGGAGCAGGCCGACATCGTCACGATCTACGACAGCGACGGAGGCTACGGCCATCCCGATCACATCCAGGTGCACCGTGTGGGTCTGCGGGCCGCCGAGCTGGCCGGCACACCGCGGGTGTTCGAGGGGACGATGAACCGGGATCACATCCGAGCGGTGATCGAGGAGGGGGTGCGGTCGGGGATGATCCCCGACGCCGACGTTCCGGACGTGACCGAGGACTCCGCCTTCGGGCGACCAGACGCGCTCATCACCACGCGCGTCGACGTGCGAGATCACCTGGCCGCGAAGCGAGCCTCGATGGCCGCCCACGCCAGCCAGATCTCGGAGACCTCGTTCTTTCTCTCCATGCCGGAGGAAGCGTTCGCGGCATCGTTCGGGTGGGAGTGGTTCATCCGTCACGGCGTGCCGGCGGGCCACCGCGACGACGACCTCTTCGACGGCCTCGACTGATGCCGTCCGCGGGCGCTGGGCGGGCGTGGACGCACACAGGCCTGGCCCAGCAGATCGCCTTCGGGGTCGGGGCCATCGATCGTCTGCCCGAGCTCGTGCGCGTCACGGGCGCCCGCAAGGCGCTGCTCGTCACCACAGAGGGGCGCCTGGCGTCGGTGGAGGGGCAGCAGGTCGTCGCCAAGCTGGGACGCACGCTGGCGTCCACCTTCAGCGAGGTGCGATCGCACGTGCCGGTGCCTCTGGTGCAGCAAGCGGTGCTTCAGGCTCGCCGCGATGGCATCGACCTGATGATCTCGTTCGGCGGAGGCTCCTGCGCCGACCTCGGCAAGGCGGTGTGCTTCTTCTTGGAGCAGGAGGCCGGCATGCCCGGCTCCAGCCACATGGATCGACCCTTGGTGCCGCACCTCAGCATCCCCACCACCTACTCGGGAGCGGAGCTGACGCCGTTCTTCGGGATGACCGATCCTGGGACGGGCCAGAAGCAGGGCGCGGGTGGGCCCACCAGCTCGCCGCTGATCGCCATCTACGACCCACAGCTCACGTTGTCCACGCCGGCGCGTGTCAGCGCGGAGACGGGCATGAACGCGCTGGCGCACTGCGTGGAGGCGGCGTGGTCGCCCCATCGCACGCCCGAGGCCGAGGCCATCGCCTTGGCGGGTGCCGCGGCGATCCACGGCGCACTGCCCGCGGTGGTGGCCGCCCCCGACGACCTCGACGCCCGCACCTCGATGCTGGAGGGAGCGTGCCTCGCCGGACGCTGCCTGCTCAACGCCGGGATGGGGGTGCACCACGGCCTCGCCCAGCTGGTCGGGGGGCGCACGGGCATCCCCCACGGGCTCGCCAACGCCGTGCTGCTGGCCCACTGTGTGCGGTTCAATGCGGAGGCTGTCCCTGACGAGGTGGCGCGCATCGGCGCCGCGCTCGGCACGGCGCCCGGCACCCCCGCCGACACCTCGGCGGCGGTCGACGCGCTGCGCGAGCGCATCGGGCTTCCGGCCACGTTGCGAGAGGCCGGTGTGGCGGAGGAGGAGCTGGCGGCGGTGGCCCGGCTATCGCAGTCGAACCACAACGTGGCCCGCAATCCGCGGTCGGTCAGCGAAGCCGACGCGCTGGCCATCCTCCAAGCGGCCTGGTGATCCCCAATACGGTGCACGGATGCACCGTGGCGCTCGCAGCCTGATCTCGCTCGCGCTCATGGGTGCGTTGACGATGAGTGCGTGTGGCGGTTCCGACGGTGTGTCGGTGAGCCCCACCACCAACCACGTCTCCTCCACGACCGGCGGGCCCACGACGTCCGCTGTCACCACCACGACGATAGGAGCGTCGGCCGCCGCGATCGTGCTCCGAGGCGATGGTCTCGGCGTGGTCGATCTCGGGGCCACCCCGGCCGTCGCCATCGCAGCGGTGTCCGCGGCCCTGGGCGATCCGAGCTCGGACACGGGTTGGCAGTCGTCGTCCGGCTCTTACGGCACCTGTCCCGGGGAGCGGATCCGCGGCGTCGAGTGGGACCACCTCGTGCTGCTCTTCACCGACGGCGACACGGCCTACGGGCACGGCGAGCACCTGTTCACCTGGCGCCTCACCGGGGCTCCGCCCGCCCTCGGCACGGCCAAGGGCCTCGGCTACAAGGCCACCGTGGCCGACGCCGAGGAGCTCTACCCCGGCGACGTGGAGGTGACCGAGCCCGATGAGCCGTTCCCGGGCTTCGTGACGATCAGGCTGGATGGCGGCACCATCACCGGCTACCTCGACGGCGACGTCATCACGAACCTCGAGGCGGGCACCGGCTGCAGCGAGTAGCGCCAGCTTGGCTGCGCCGTTGCGCCTGCTTGGCGCGGAGCGGCGCGGTTCGGCCAGCATCGTGCCCGTGACCATCATCAAGATCAACGCCATCACCGTCGCCGCCGACAGCGGCGACGAGCTGGCCCAGCGCTTCGCCAAGCGCGCCGGTGCCGTGGACGGACAGGACGGCTTCGAGGGCTTCGAGCTCCTGCAGCCCACCGACGACCGCACCACCTGGCTGGTGGTCACTCGCTGGCGTGACGAGGCAGCGTTCGATGCGTGGGTGAGCAGCCCAGCGTTCGGGGCTGGCCACCAGAGCGAGGGCAAGCCGCACGGCGCCGACGCGGAGGCCTCCCCGCGGCCCGTCGGGGTCTCCTCGGAGCTGTGGAGCTACGTCGTGGCCGGCGGCTCGTCCGGTAAGCCCTGAGCTCGTCTTCATGAACCTGCTCTCATAACGTTGTTGCTCTCATGACCCTGCGCCACCTCCACGCCGACTTCGCGTGGGTCGTCGTGGTGACCAACGCGGCCGTCGGCCTGTGGGCCCTGGCGGCGCACTACCGCGATCGGCTTCGGGTGCCCGCCCTGTGGCGCGCCACGGTCGTCGCCGAGGTCACGATCGTCGTCCAGGTGGCGCTCGGCGTGGCGCTCGTCGCCATCAAGCACATCGAGGTGGCCCAGTTCCACGCCTTCTACGGCTTCGTGGCGCTGGCCACGGTCGGCATCATCTACAGCTACCGCCAACAGGTCGCCGCCCACCGGTACCTGCTCTACGGCCTCGGCGGCCTGTTCCTCATGGGGCTGGCGCTGCGAGCCATCACCATCTCGCCCGTCCCCACCCCCTGATCCGGCTGGAGCCACATGTCCGACACCACCGCCACCGTCCACCGGGTCTACGTCTACGTGATGCCCGTCCTCGTGCTCGCGCAGGCCGCCCTCGCCGGCCAGCACCTCTTCGAGGGGTCGAGCATCTCCGTGCACGGGATCCTCGGCAACGTCTCGTTCGCGCTCACCGTCGTGGGCGTCGTGCTGGCCCTGGTCCGGCGCTGCGAGGCGGTGGTGTTCTTCGTGGCCGTGGCCCTGCTGGCCATGGCCTTCGCCCAGGTGGGGCTGGGCTACGTCGGCCGGGAGACGCTCTCAGCAGCGGCCTGGCACATCCCCAACGGCGTGGCCATCTTCGGCCTCACCACCTACCAGCTGGCCCTCGTGACTAGAGGTGCACGACCGGACAGGTGAGGGTGCGGGTGATGCCGTCGATCATCTGCACGCGGCTCACCACCATCTTGCCCAGCTCGTCGACCGTGGCTGCCTCGGCTCGGGCGATCACGTCATAGGGACCGGTGACGTCCTCGGCCGACACCACGCCGTCGATGCCGTCGACCTCTTGGGCCACCTGGGCTGCCTTACCCACCTCGGTCTGGATCAGGATGTACGCGCTGACGGCCATCGGGCCTCCTGGTGCTGGGGACGGGCG
>JBKJIE010000144.1:0-6817 GCA_046598715.1 Acidimicrobiales bacterium
ACCCTTTGTGGACGAGCCGTCGACCTTGTCCATCATCGGCTCGAGGTAGGCCACTGCGGTCTTCATCGTCTCGGCCGACTGCAGCACGAACGGCAGCTGCATCTCGCCCTTGCCGAACAGGTCGCCCACCACCTTCATGCCCTCGAGGAGCACGTCGTTGATGATGGCGAGCGGCTTGTGGCCCTTGGCCAGCGCTTCGTCGAGGTCGACGACGAGGCCGTCGCGGTCACCCTCGATGATGCGGGTCGACAGGCGCTGTTCGACCGGCCATCCCGACCGATCCTCCTTCTCGACCGTGCCGGCCTTCACGCCCTCGAACATGCCGAGCAGCACCTGGAGCGGGTCGTAGTCGTCCGCGTCGCCGCGTTCGATCGAGCGCCGACGGTCGTAGATGAGGTCGAGGCAGACCTGCTTCTGCTCCTCCGGGATGCGGGCCAGCGGTGTGATGCGCGCGGCGTGCACGATGGCCGAGTCGAGTCCCGCCTGCGCGCACTCGTGGAGGAACACGGAGTTGAGGGCGTGGCGGGCGGCCGCGTTGAGGCCGAAGGAGATGTTCGACAGCCCGAGGGTGGTGTGCACGCCCGGCAGGTTCTCCTTGATGAGGCGGATGCCCTCGATGGTCGACATGCCGTCGCCGCGGCTCTCCTCGAGGCCGGTGGCCAGGGTGAGGGCGAGCGGGTCGAAGAAGAGGTCGCCGGGCTCGAGGCCGTAGCGCTCGATGGCGAGGTCGTGGATGGCGCGCGCCGCTCGCAGCTTCCACTCGGGCGTGCGGGCCTGGCCCTCCTCGTCGATGCACGTGCACACCACGGCGGCGCCGTACTCGCGGGCGAGCGTGAGGAAGCGGTCGAGGCGCGTGCCGGGGGCGTCGCCGTCTTCGAGGTTGACCGAGTTGAGGATGGCGCGGCCGCCGATCCACTGGAGCGCCGTCTCGATGACCTGGGGCTCGGTGGAGTCGATCATGAGCGGCACCGTGGCCTGGGTGGCGAAGCGCGAGGCGATCTCGTCCATGTCAGCGGCGCCATCGCGGCCGACGTAGTCGACGCACACATCGAGCACATGGGCGCCCTCGCGCTCCTGTTCGCGCGCCATCGCCACACAGGTGTCCCAGTCGCCGTCGAGCAGTGCTTCGCGGAACTTCTTGGAGCCGTTGGCGTTGGTGCGCTCGCCGATGGAGAGGTAGGTGAGCTGCTGGTCGAACGGCGTGAAGCTGTAGATCGACGTGGCGCCGTCTTCCCACTCGGCCTGACGCGGAGCGGGCTCGAGGCCGCGCACGGCTTCCACGAGGGCGCTGATGTGCTCGACCGTGGTGCCGCAGCACCCACCCACCACCTGCACGCCGAACTCCGACACGAAGCGTCGCTGGTAGGTGGCCAGCTGCTCGGGGGTGAGGTCGTAGTGCATCTTGCCGTCGACCACCGAGGGCAGGCCGGCGTTGGGGAGGCAGGCGATCGGCACGCGCGAGTGCTGCACGAGGTAGCGGAGGTGCTCGCTCATCTCGGCGGGGCCGGTGGCGCAGTTGATGCCGATCACGTCGGGCCGCATGGCGTCGAGGGCGGCCAGCGCGGCGCCGATCTCGGTGACGGGCAGCATCGTGCCGGTGAGCTCCATGGTGACCTGCACCTGGATCGGCACCTGACGACCAAGCGCGGCCATCGCCCGCCGGCAGCCGATCATGGCGGCCTTGGCGCCGAGGAGGTCGAACTGCGTCTCCACGAGGAGCAGGTCGACGCCGCCCTCGATGAGGCCGTTGGCCTGCACCTCGTAGGCATCGCGCAGCTCAGCGAAGCGGATCTGGCCGAGCGACGCGAACTTCGTGCCTGGGCCGATCGAGCCGGCCACGAGGCCCCCGTGACCGTCGGCCACCTCCCGGGCGATGCGGGCGGCCGTGACGTTGAGCTCGTGCGAGCGGTCGGCGATGCCGTACTCGGCGAGGGGGATCGCGAAGGAGCCGAAGCTGGCCGTCTCCACGATGTCGACGCCCACCTGGAAGAAGGCGTCGTGCATGCCAGCGATGACGTCGGGGCGGGTGGCCACGAGCAGCTCATTGCAGCCCTCGAATGACTCGCCGCCGAAGTCGTCGGGCCCGAGCTCGAGCTCTTGCACGTATGTGCCGAAGGCGCCGTCGAACACGACGACCCGCTCGGCGATGAGGTCGAGGTACCGGCTGCCACCCATGGTCACACAAGGCTACCGGCGCGCCCTTCGCCCAAGAGAACCGGTTCCGCCCCCGATGAGCCCGGGGTTGGGGCTAGACACGGCCGGGTGATCGAGGTCCGTGCACCGCTTCAGGGGACGATCGTGCGCGCGGCGGCCGTCGGCAGCATGGTCGCCGCAGGCGCTGAGGTGGTGGCGGTCGAGTCGATGAAGATGGAGCACTCCGTCGACGCGGCCGAGGGCGGCGTCGTGATGGAGGTGCACGTCGCCATCGGTGATCTGGTGCAGGTGGGCGATCTGCTGGCGGTGGTCCGGGCGGGCGAGGTGACCACCGCCAGCGTCGCCCGGGCCGAGGTCACAGCGGAACGGGCCGACCTGGCCGAGGTGCGAGCCCGTCACGACATCGGACTCGACGCCGCACGCCCCGAGGCCATCGATCGCCGCCGCCGCACCGGGCAGCGCACCGCACGGGAGAACCTCGAGGACCTCCTCGATGCCGGCAGCCTCCTGGAGTTCGGGCCCGTGGTGATCGCGGCACAGCGCCGCCGGCGAGCCCTCGACGACCTGATCGCGCGCACGCCGGCGGATGGCCTGGTGGGCGGCACGGGCACCGTCGCCGGTCACCCGGTGATAGCGATGACCTACGACTACACCGTGCTGGCGGGCACCCAGGGCCTGCAGAACCACCGGAAGAAGGATCGCCTCTTCGAGCTGGCCGAGCGGCAGCGGCTGCCGGTGGTGTTCTTCACCGAAGGCGGCGGTGGGCGACCGGGCGACACCGATGGCGTCGGCGTGTCAGGTCTCGACTGCCTCGCCTTCAACCTCTTCGGGCGCCTGTCGGGTCTCGTGCCGCTCGTGGGCATCGCCAGCGGTCGCTGCTTCGCCGGCAACGCCGCCCTCCTCGGCTGCTGCGACGTCGTGATCGCCACCGAGGGGGCCAACATCGGCATGGGCGGCCCCGCCATGGTGGAGGGCGGCGGCCTCGGCACGTTCGCCCCCGAGGCCATCGGTCCGTTGCCGGTGCAGGTGGCCAACGGCGTCGTCGACGTCGCCGTACCTGACGAGGCCGCCGCCGTGCGCGTGGCCCAGCAGTACCTGGGCTACTTCTGGGGGACGGCTGACGACTGGTCGGCGCCTGATCCGGCACTGGCCCGGTCGGTGATCCCCGAGAACCGTCTCAGGGTGTACGACGTGCGCCACGCGCTGCAGGCCATTGCCGACGTCGACTCGGTGCTCGAGCTGCGTGCCGGGTTCGGGCTGGGGATGGTGACGGCGCTGGCACGTGTCGAGGGTCGCCCGATGGGCGTGATCGCCAACAACCCGATGCACCTGGCCGGCGCGATCGACGCCGATGGCGCCGACAAGGCGGCCCGCTTCATGCAGCTCTGCGATGCCTTTGACCTCCCCCTCGTCTTCCTCTGCGACACGCCCGGGATCATGGTGGGGCCTGAGGCGGAGGCCACGGCCCTGGTGCGCCACGTGGGGCGCCTCTTCGTGACGGGCGCCAACCTCACCGTGCCGTTCGGCACGGTGATCCTCCGCAAGGCCTACGGCCTTGGCGCCCAGGCCATGGCGGGCGGCAGCTTCAAGGCTCCCTTGTTCTGCGTGTCGTGGCCCTCCGGTGAGCTCGGCGGCATGGGCATCGAGGGAGCGGTGCGCCTCGGCTACCGCAAGGAGCTCGAGGCCATCGACGACCCCGCGGAGCGCCAGCGCACCTTCAAGGAGATGGTCGACCGCATGTACGAGCACGGCAAGGCGCTCAACGCGGCCAGCCACTTCGAGATCGACGACGTGATCGACCCCGCCGACACCCGCCGGTGGATCGCGTCGACCTTCGCCGCGGCCCACGGTGCCGGCCCACCGGCGCGGGTCGGCAAGAAGCGCTCCAACATCGACACGTGGTGACCGGAGCACCCAATAGCAGGACCACCGAATAGGGTGCCCCCGGATGACGAGGCTCTGGACCGGCAAGGGGGACGACGGCACGACTGGCCTGCTCTACGGCGGTCGTGCCCCCAAGGCCTCGCCCCGATTCGAGGCCGTGGGTGCGGCTGACGAGGCGCAGGCGGCCATCGGCCTGGCCCGAGCCGAGGCGCCCGGAGGCTCCGAGCTCGACGTGATCCTCACCGCCCTGGAGCGCGACCTCTGGGTACTGATGGCCGAGCTGGCCACCGACGATGCTGACCGCTCGAAGCTGGTGCCCGGCGGGTCGCTCGTCACAGCGGAGATGGTCGCCGCCCTCGAAGCTGTGCTCGAGGACGTCGGCGGCCGCTTCGAGCTGCCCCGCGAGTTCGTCGTGCCGGGTCAGGACCGCGGCTCGGCGCTCCTCGACCTCGCCCGCACGGTCGTTCGTCGCGCCGAGCGCGCCGCCGCCGTCGTGGTGGCGGACGGCTCGTTCGTGATCCCCTACCTCAACCGTCTCTCGTCGGTGCTGTGGACCCTCGCCCGCTGGGTCGAGGGTGAGCCGCTGCTGACGAGGGATCGCTGACCTACCGGAGGTTCCTGTGCCCCTGACCGCTGAGCTCGCCCGCACTGCCCCCGACGACGTCGAGGCCACGGCCATCGGCGCCGTCGCCGAACGCCTCGAAGGGGCCGGCGTCGACTGGGGCTTCCTCACAGCCCAGGGCTTCGACGCGAAGCTCGGCGACGTCCGTGCCCTCCCGGGCGCCGACGGGCGCACGCTCTTCGTGGTGGGTCTCGGCAAGGCCGCCGACGTCGATGTCGACGCGCTGCGCCATGCGGCCGGCGCCCTCGCACGCGCCGCCAAGCGGCAAGCGTCGCTGGCGGTCGACCTCCTCGGCCACCTCGCCGACAGCGCCTCGGCCGTGCGCGGCGCGCAGGCCATCGTCGAGGGTCTCGTGCTCGGCGGGTACCACTACGGCACGTTCAAGTCGGAGCCCAAGCCGAGCGCGTTGCAGCGGATCGTGGTGGTGGGCGGAGGCGGGCAGCGCGCGCAGAGCGCACTCGACCGTGGCCTCGTCCTCGCAGAGTCGGTGTGCTGGGTGCGCGACCTCGTCAACGAGCCGGGCGGTTCCCTCACCCCCACGAAGCTGGCCCTGCAGGCCGCCAAGGTCGGTGAGGCGGCTGGCTTCGAGGTGACGGTCTGGGACGAGAAGGAGATCCGCAAGCAGAAGCTCGGTGGCCTGCTGGGCGTGAACCGCGGCTCCACGCAGAACCCGCGGTTCCTGCACCTGCGCTACGAGCCGGAGAAGCCGCGGGCCACGATCGCCCTGGTGGGCAAGGGCATCACCTTCGATTCGGGTGGCCTCTCCCTCAAGCCGGCCGAGGCCATGGTGGGCATGAAGGGCGACATGGGCGGAGCGGGCGCGGTGCTCGGTGCGTTCCGGGCCATCGCGGCTCTGGGCGCCAAGGTGCGGGTGCTGGGGTTCCTGCCCATCACCGACAACATGACCGGTGGCGATGCCACCCGCGTGGGTGACGTGCTCACCATCCGCAACGGCAAGACCGTGGAGGTCCTCAACACCGACGCCGAGGGTCGACTGATCCTCGCCGATGCGCTGTCGCTGGCCACCGAGGCTGCACCCGATGCCATCGTCGACCTCGCCACCCTCACCGGCGCGTGCATGGTGGCGCTGGGCGTGCGCACCGCGGGGCTGATGGGGAACCACCAGGGCTGGCTCGACCAGGTGCGGGCCGCCTCCGACGCGGTGGGCGAGCCGACGTGGCCGCTGCCCCTCCCCGCCTATCTGCGGACCAAGCTCGACAGCGACATCGCCGACCTGAAGAACATCACCGACACCCGCTACGGCGGCGCGATGGCCGCTGGCCTGTTCCTGCAGGAGTTCGTCGGCGAGGGCCTCCCATGGGTGCACATCGACATCGCCGGCCCCGCCGACGCGTCTGAAGTGGATGGCGAGATCGTCAAGGGCGGCACCGGCTTCGGCGTGCGCACCCTGGTCGAGCTCATCACCGGCTTCAGCAAGCCGAAGAAGTCCGAAGCCTGACGACGATCGAGGCCTGAGGCCAGCGTCGCTCAGGCGGCGCCCGGCGGTTCGCGGCGCGCACCCTCAGCGCTGGCGGGCACGCTCGCGGCGCGGTGTCGGGCGACGGCCCAGGCCGTGGCGTCGTGGGCCATGGCCGGGTGGATCCGCCAGCGGTGCAGCTGGCGCTCGGTGGCCTCGCCGTCCTCGCCCAGCTCGAGCAGCGATAGCGCCAGGTGGCGAGCCCGGTTGCGAAGCTGCTCGACGGCGATGGCCGTACCGGGCGCGTGGTGGGCAATCCAGCTGTCGTGCGCGAGCCGCAGCGCTTCGGGTAGGCGCTCGACCTGGATCCGGGTCAGCGGTGGCAGCTTGCGCCGCACGCGCAGCGTGGCCTCGTCGACGAGCTCGGCGGCCCCGAAGCGGCAGCAGCGCTGGATCGAGCGGACGAAGGGGGAGTGCTGTCCGGTGTGGTTGCCGAGGCCGAGCTCGGTCGCCATCGCCGCGAGATCGAGCTCGAAGCCAGCGGGCGCAGCCTCGAGCCCGGCGACCAGTCGGCGCATCAGCCACGTGGCCGTGGGGCCGAGCACGCCCAGCCAGAATCGCTCGACGTAGGGGGAGCGAGGGTCGTGGCCCACCTCGTCGATCACGGGATCGGGCCAGGGGCGCACGGTGACGGTGGGGATCGGGAAGATCGAGGTCGGGACGGTGGGCAGCGTGGGCAT